>JACQVA010000159.1 GCA_016210005.1 Deltaproteobacteria bacterium
CCCCAGCGGCGCTCTCACGGGCACCATCGCACTGGAGGGGATGGGCAACGGCACTCCGGCAGAGATCGAAGGCACCGTCGATGGCAATCAGATCAAGTTCGGCCTGGTGTCGACGCGAGCGGACACGCCGGCCGGCAAGCAGTCCGTGTGCGCCTTCGAGGGCACCATGCAGGGCGTGCGGCTGGAGGGCACTTTCTCCGATCCCCAAGGGCGTGAGGGGCGGTGGGACGGGTGGTGGAACTCCGCCGACCGGAAGGCGAAGGGCACGGAGGGTTCCAGCGGGCCAACGGTGATCGTCGATCGATGAAGGAGGGGTGATCATGTCCAAGAGATTGCGATTCTCCCGACGGCTCGTCGGGCTTGTCACGGGGTGTGGTTTAACGTTGTTGGCCGTGCCAGGATGGGGGCAAACGATCACTGTGGTGCCGGCGTGTGGCGCGCCAGGCACGTCCGCCTGGTTTGACGTGACCCTCGATCCGCAAGGGCACAGCATCGCCGGCACCCAGAACGACATTTTGTACGACAGCACCAACACGCCCATCGGGGAGTGTCTGGTCAACGACCAACTCGGCAAAGGCTTATCCTGGTCGGCCCTCCCCGCGGGCTGCAGCGGCACGGCCTGTACGTCGATCCGGGCCATCGTCTTGTCGACGGACAACTCGGCGCCCATCCTCAGCTCCGCCGTGTTGTATCGCTGCCGGATCGACATCCCCGCGGGCACGCCGGTCAACCAGTATGGACTGTTCAACCAAAACGCGTCCGCGACGGACCCGCTGACCAACTTCGAAGAGGTGACGGCCGTCACCGGTGGGATCTACGTGGGCGACTGTAGTGGCGGCGGTTGCTGACCACGCCAGCACCGTGCTCCGGCTCCCTCGCCCCATGGGAGAGGGCCCGGTGAGGGCGATTTTGCAGGTGAGCACTCAGCGACTGCAACGATTCGCCGGAACTGTTCATTCCGAGAAGGGGGACACATGGCATACTGCCTGACAGCGGACACAGCACGGTTTCATCGCAGCGATCGGTTTGGGCACTCAACGTTGCCTGGCGTGGTCACAAGGTGGCTGCTCGCCCTGGTTGGCGTGGGCGGCCTGCTCGTGGCCATCGTCAATCAGGTGTGGGCGCAGGCATGCGTCGGCGACTGCGATGGCTCTGGCACGGTCACGGTCGATGAACTCGTGAGAGGGGTCAACATCGCGCTTGGTACGCAGCCGCTCTTGAATTGTCCCTCGTTTGATCGGGACAGCTCGAACACCGTGACGGTTGATGAGCTAGTTGCCGGTGTCAACAATGCTCTGGTAGGGTGCAACCCGCCGATACCGGGGTCCGCTCGCCTGACGGCCCGGGTACTCAATCGCACCGGAGCACAGGCCACGGTGACTGTTCACGGGGTCTTTGCGCAATCCGGCTTCGTGGGCGAGGGGATGGCCTCCAATTACAGTGTGGCCGGTGTGTCAATTCCCGGGGCCTGCGGCAGCTCATGCACCTGCCCCGGGGCCAGCTGCTCGACGGTGTGCGATACCAGCACCGGCAGCAACCTGCCCCGCTGCGACATCCAAGTCGACAACCTCGGCCCGGGGATCTGGACTCACGACATCACCGTCTCGGCCACCGGCCAAGAGCAGTACCGCCAAAGCCTCCTGGTGAGCGATCCGGCGAGGAGAAACAACATCGAGCCCGACGCGACGCGGACCTACGATTGGACGGTGTTCAAGACGGTGTTGACGGTGAATCAGAGCGGCGACGCGGATGATGGTACTTGTGACGCCACGTGCACGTTGCGGACGGCGATCGGCCGGGCGAATGCGACCACCTCCGGGCAGCGCCCCGTGCTCATCCGCTTCGACCACGCCGCCGCCGAGTTCGCCGGCGGCCTCGCCCAGATCAACGTTACCAACAACACGGCGCTGGCGATCACGGCCGCCGAGACGGTCATCGACGGGACCAACTCCGAGGGAGACCCGTCGCCGGTTGACGGCTTCGCGGCGCGCACCTATCGGACCGTGATCCGGCAAGATCCTGCCAACAAGACACTTGAGTTGGCGGCAGACATCCGGGTTCAAGCGGCCAACGTGACGCTCAGAGGCCTCTCGGTCGAGCGGGTTCTGCCGAGCAGCGATACCGGCCTCAATCTCAAAGACCAGAACGGGATCGCATTCGACGCCGGCAGCCAAGGTGGTCGAATTATCACGTGTCGACTCGACGGTGGAGCGGCGGCAAGGACGGCAGCGGAGAACCAGGCGGCCCAGGGAAAGGACTGCGTCGATGCGGCCAACACGGGAGGGACCGCGAGTTCGCCCGTGACGGTGGAAGATACCGAGGCGCGATTCTGTTTCGACCGCGGCCTGAAGAGCCAATCAGGGTACGTCAGCGTGGTGCGGAGCTGGATTCACAACAACTTGCGCGGGGGCCTCTTGGTGCAGTCTCCACCCCCGCCGCCTACACCGGGCGCAGGTATCCAGGGGATCATCCGCGCCGTTGACAACCTGGTTGAGCAAAGCGGCGTCAATCAGGCGCAGCAGGTAGCGCGGGCCTCGGCAGCCGAGATGGCAGTGCAAGGGGTGCTGGCACGGTTGGAGACTGATGGAAACGTGCTGCGCAACGGGGCCGATCACGGAATCCATTTCGCGGGCAGCAACTCCCAGGGGAGTATTCGCCGCGATTACATCTGTGGCTTCAATCGGACTGCGGGCAACAATGGAAAGGGGATCTTGGTCGAAAAGGCCGGAGGGACAGCCAACGAGGTCATGATCCGAGAGACCACGATCGCCTACACGGATGACAATGGTCTGAAGATCGAGGGGAGTATCGCGGCTAACACCGGTTCTTCCACTGACCACGGCCGCAATGCTTTCGTGCACAATGGCGGTTTCAGCGCGGGGGTGGAGCGCACCGACCGCAACTTCCGCAACTTAACGACGGACACCCCGGCGCTGGCCCGCGGCAACTACTGGCAGCGCTGCTACCCGAGCAGCAATCCCAACGAGAATACGTGCAGTGACACGAACGTATCGAACAACGACACCAACAACACCACCGGCTCCTTCGACAAGGTTGATTCCCACGATGCCAAGCCGCACGCAGCCGATCAGGGGACCCAGCAAACCGCGATTCTCGACATTGATGCCGACGGCTTCGCGGTCACCCCCACGAAGGCCGTGCAGGGCGGCATCGTCCGGATCGAGGGGCAAGGCTTCAACGCTATCGGTGGCCATACCACTACCTACGACTGCTCCGAGGCAACGTTGAAGGCGAACAACTGCACGGGGCTCAACGGCACCTGTGTGGAGTTTCTGGACAGCACGTCTGGCACGTGGCAACAAGCCGACATCCTGGGTGTCACGCCAACCCATCTCACGGTACGCTCGCCGATCAACTGCAGCCAACCGACGACAATCAGAGTCCGGCGGAAGCGGCTATCTGGGCCCGAAATTCCTCTCGGGTTGCCTGAGATGCAGACCACGTTCTGCACGAACCCGTGATCGCACAGGGTGCTCGCAGGCGGCGGGGTTACTGAATGATCTTCTGGAGGAGTCCGGTAAGATCGTTCACTCGCACGAGACCGTCATCGTTGGTGTCGGCCGTCACGCAGTGCGCGCGGGCCTCGGGGTCGAAGAGGGCATGGATGAGGGCGTGAATATCGTCTGGACGGAGCCGGCCGTCGCAGTTCGCATCCCCCTCAGGTTGCGCATCATCGATGATGAGTTCAATGTTCCTTACGTCGACCTCGCCCGCTTCATCAAAGACCGCTATCCGCACCAGATAGCAGCCCGTCTCGTTATGCCGTGGAGTCAAAGCGAGCTCAGCCGTACCGTCACCATGGTCGATCAACTCCGATGCGGCGAGATCTCGTAGGCGATTGTTGGAGATCCCGATTGTAAATGGTGGAACGCGCTGGGCGTAGAACGTGAGCGGATCTCCATCGGCGTCAGTTGACCGCAGACTCATTACTGTCCGTTGCCCTTCGGGTGCGACAAGCGGTGCGTCAGCCACGAGATTGGGGCGGCGATTCACTCGCGACCCACGCCGGAGAGCTCGCGTAAGTAGCGGTTGAACTTCAGCCCCGCTCAGCTCACCGCCAGGGTCCACGACGAGCGTGCCGCCCACGGAATCGACCGTGTGTACCGTAGCCTCTTCAGCATTTCTGACCGTATCGGTCACCTGCGAAATCTCTTGCGTCGCGAGATCAAGGAGGAACACCTCTCCGAGCAAGTCGGGGTTCCCCACCGCTGGGTCCAAATCCGCCGCCGACGTGAAGGCCAGCCAGCGCCCGTCGCCGGACAGAGCCGGTGGGCTATAGTGGGAGTTGACGTCCACCACCTTATCCGTTCGCCCGCTCGTGACGTCGACGACGAAGACGTCGGTGCCTGCCAGGTAGGCCAGCGTGCCGGCGTCGGCGCTGCTGGTGAGACGCTCGACAAACGCAGGGGGATCCGAGGGCCTGCCGCTCAGCTGCCGGATGGTCTGTGTTCGGTCGTCGTAAACGAACACTTGCTGGCGACCGTCGGTGGAGAATAGTGGGTCCAAGGCCGCAGCTGATGTGAACACCACACGTGAACCATCGAAGCTGATCCGCATGTCATTGATCGCGTCTGCTCCCGGGATCCCGAGGGGCACCGACGTAATCTGGCGCATCGGTCCGTGTGGGAGTTCGAAGATGAACGCTTGCAGCTGTCCGTCCGGATTCTGATTTGCTGGGTCCCGATTGGTGCGCAGCACCATACGAGTGGCCGCCAGATCGAGCGGTCCTACAACGGCCTCGATACTCGGGAAGCCATACTGAGTGGTTTCAACGACATTGTGCGTGTCATGATCGACATCATAGAGCACAGTAGAGTTGTAACGTGATTCCCCCGGAATCCGGCCCGCGTACACAAGCCAGCGACCGTTCGGTGCAAGGTAACCGCCGCCGCTGGCAACGCGCCTCAAGTTTCGGGTTTCAGCATCGTAGAGCCAAATGCCGGAATCACCTCCGTTGCGGTCGGCTCGACCGAGCGCTAACCGAGAGCCGTCCGCACTCAGGGTAACGTTGTCTCCACCCTCGTCGTACCTGTCGGGCACGGGGATGAGGGCATAGCGCGGGTTAGAAATCAGAAAGGTCTTGGTATCGCTGGCTTGATTGCCCGCGGCGTCCTCCACCACCAGCTCCAGCACGTACCGCCGGCCGAGTTCCAGCCCCGCCGGGCCTTCGAGGCGCAACGTTCCGAGTGCGCCCTGCACTACTGGCTCGTGGCCGCCAGCAACCTCGACGGCGCTCTCGCCTCCCTCCGGCCGAAGCGTCAGCCGCCAGGCGATCAGCGGCGCACTCGGACCAAATGCGCTGCCCATCACGGCGAACGGGAAGTCGCGCTCCCACACCTTGCCGCGGTTTTCCGGCACCACGATCTCCGCCACCGCAGTGTCTTCCACCTCCACAGCCCGCCGTGCATTGACCCGGCCATAGCCGAAAGTGGGGTCCCAACCGCTGGGTCCCAAGTCGTCCGCGGTTTCCCGCAACGCCTGGCGGATTTGCGGGCGTGTGAACTGCGGATGGCGGCTCCGTACGAGCGCCGCGACACCGCTGACATGAGGGGCCGCAAAACTGGTTCCCGAGCCGCGCACGTACTGCTCGCCGATCACCCATGGCGGCACCCGGCACACCTCCTCGCAGATGTAAAGGTCGCAGTCGTCGTCTACGGTCGGGTCGCACGTGGGGTCGTTCAAACGACACTCCTCCTGGCAAAGCCGGCCAAACTCGGAGTCCGCCGCCAGCAGCGACAGGATCGAGCGCTGCGGCTGGACGGCTGAGGCCGGCTCGCTATCGCCACCCCCGGGGGCCACCAGATCCAGCGGCCCGCCGAAGTTGGAGAACGGCGCGTGCTCATCGCTGTGCGTGGTGGCTCCCGCGGCAATCACCGCAGGCAAGTTCGCGGGGTAGATCCCGCGCTCCAGGGGTATGCCGCCATTGTCAACACTGGCGACGACCACGACATCGAACTGCTGCGTGACATACTCGATGGCCGTCTCGATCGTATCGCTGGGCGGCCCCGCCCAGCTGGCGTTGATCACCTTCGCCCCATTCTCCGCCGCGTAGACGAGGGCCTCGGCTAAGTCGGCGTTGGTGCCGCTCCCTTGCGCGTTCAGCCCCTTGACTGCCATCACCTGCGCCTGCAATGCCGCCCCGATGATGCCGATGCTGTTATCGCCCACCGCCCCAATGGTGCCGGCGACGTGCGTGCCGTGCCCAAGCTGATCGCGCACGTCGGGCCCCCGCTCCTTTGCCAGCGCGCAGCCCGGATCGTAGGTGAAGAACAGGGCGCACGTCGTGAAGTCCCAGCCATTGACGTCATCGACAAACCCGTTGCCGTCATCGTCCACACCGTTGCCGGGAACCTCGCCCGCGTTGTGCCAGACGTTGGCGGCGAGGTCCGGATGCTCAATGTCAATTCCGGTGTCGATGACCGCGACGATCACCCCCTCGCCTTGCGACAGCTCCCACGCCTCGGGCGCGTGGATCTGAAACAGGCCCCACAGATCCGGGAAGTCCTGGCCCCAACTGCCGGAGGAGTGGAGGAAGGGATCGTTGGGTAAGGCAGAAGTCAAAAGCGGAAAGTCAGAAGTCTGACCCGCTCCCCCCGCTGCTGGCGACGCCTCTTCGGAGACCGTACTCTGCTTTGCGGCTTTGCGCCTTGGCGCGAGGTTCACTTCCGG
>JACQVA010000160.1 GCA_016210005.1 Deltaproteobacteria bacterium
GACAAATTGCGTCCCTTTCGGCCATGGGCCTCGGCCTGACAGTACACAGTACTGTCAGACTGGTGAGGATTTGCCCGGTCGGCTGCACGTTACCCACAGATTTGTCGCACACCCGCCGGCCGCCGCCACGCCCTCCGGGCTGGAATTCCGCCCTCGGGCGTGATACGCGCGTATGCAGATGTCTTTATATGTACAATGACTGACGACCGCACCCCACTGCTGCAGCGCGCCTTGGCCGAACGCATTCTCGTGCTCGACGGCGCCATGGGCACCGCCATCCAGGCGATGCACCTGAGCGCCGGCGATTTCGGCGGCGCCGAATTCGAAGGCTGCAACGAGCACCTCGTGCTCACCCGCCCCGAGGCCATCCGCGCCGTCCACCGCAGCTACCTCGATGCCGGCGCCGACATCATCGAGACCAATAGTTTTGGAAGCACACGGATTGTGCTGGGGGAGTACGGCCTGGCCGAGCGCGCCTGCGAGATCAGCCGCGCCGCCGCCGCCATCGCGCGGGAAGCGGCCGCGGCCGCCTCGACCGCCGCCCGGCCGCGCTTCGCCGGCGGCTCGATGGGTCCGGGCACCAAGACCATATCGGTCACCGGCGGCATCAGCTTCGAGCAGGTGCGCGCGGCCTACGCCGAGCAAGCCGCCGGCCTGCTCGATGGTGGTGTCGATCTGCTGTTTCTCGAAACCCAGCAGGACACGCTCAATGTAAAAGCCTCGCTGCTCGGCATCGACGACGCTTTTGCCAGAGCCGGCCGGGCGCTGCCCGTGGTGCTGACGGTCTCGATCGAACCGATGGGCACGATGCTGGCGGGCCAGTCGATCGAATCACTGTACGTGTCGGTGGCACACCGCGAGCTATTGGCCATCGGTATGAACTGCGCCACCGGGCCCGACTTCATGACCGACCATCTGCGCACGCTGGCGGAATTGTCGCGCTTCCCGCTGGTCTGCTTCCCCAACGCCGGCTTGCCGGATGAAGAAGGCCGTTACAACGAGTTGCCGGCGCTGCTGGCACGCAAGCTCGAGCGCTTCTGCGCCGAGGGTTGGATCAACATCGTCGGCGGCTGCTGCGGCACCACCGCCGAACACATCCGCCTGATCGCCGAGATCGCCGCCCGCTATCGGCCGCGCCGGCCGGCCAGCGGGCGGCGTGCGGTGGTCTCCGGCATCGATACGGTGGTGATCGACGAAGACACCCGGCCGGTGATCGTCGGCGAGCGCACCAACGTGCTCGGCAGCCGTAAGTTCAAGCAGCTCATTGCCGCCGGCCGGCTCGACGAAGCCACCGAGATCGGCCGCCAGCAAGTGCGCCGCGGTGCCCACGTCCTCGACGTCTGCCTGCAAGACCCCGATCGCAACGAGGCCGGCGATGTCACCGCGTTCTTCGACCTGCTGGGTAAGAAGGTCAAAGCCCCGGTCATGATCGACTCCACCGATGCACGGGTCATCGAAGAGGCGCTCAAGCGCACGCAGGGCAAATCGCTGATCAATTCGATCAACCTCGAGGACGGCGAGGGGCGCTTCCAGCGCGTCGTGCCGCTGGCGCGGCAGTACGGCGCCGCGCTCGTCGTCGGCTGCATCGACGAGGACGCGCAGCAGGCGCAGGCCATTACCCGCGAGCGCAAGCTGGCCATCGCCCGGCGCTCGTATGAGCTGCTGACGAAAGAATACGGCGTGCCGGCGCCCGACATCATCTTCGATGCCCTAGTCTTCCCGGTCGGCACCGGCGACAAGAACTACATCGGTGCCGGCGTCGAGACCATCGAGGGCGTGCGGCTGATCAAACAGCACCTGCCCGAATCTAAGACCATCCTCGGGGTCTCGAACGTGTCATTCGGACTGCCCGCGGCCGGGCGCGAGGTGCTCAACTCGGTGTTCCTCTATCACTGCGTGCAAGCCGGCCTCGATCTGGCGATCGTCAACGCCGAAAAGCTCGAGCGCTACCCCTCGATCCCCGAGGCCGAGCGCCGGCTGGCCGAGGACCTGATCTGGTGGCGAGGCGACGACCCCATCGGGGCCTTCAGCGCGCACTTTCGTACCAAGCTGCCGAAGCCGACGGTCGAGCAGCGCCGCGATCTACCGCTCGACGAGCGCCTGGCGCTCTACATCCTCGAAGGCTCGAAGGACGGCCTGTTCGCCGATCTCGACGAGAAGCTCAAGACCCACCGCCCGCTCGATATCGTCAACGGCCCGCTGATGCGCGGCATGGACGAGGTCGGCCGCCGCTTCGGCGCCAACGAGATGATCGTTGCCGAGGTGTTGCAGTCGGCCGAGGCGATGAAAGCGGCGGTGGCCCACCTCGAACCGCACATGGCCAAGTCGGAGACGGCAGCCAAGGGGACCATCCTGCTCGCCACCGTGAAGGGTGATGTGCACGACATCGGCAAAAACTTGGTCGACATCATCCTCAGCAACAATGGCTTTCGCATCATCAACCTAGGTATCAAGGTGGCGCCGGAGGAGTTGGTGCGCTGTTGCAAAGAGCATAAGCTGGACGCGCTCGGTTTGTCCGGTCTGCTGGTGAAGTCGGCGCAGATGATGGTGGTGACGGCGCAGGACCTCAAAGCCGCCGGCATCAGCTGCCCGATCCTGGTCGGCGGCGCGGCGCTCTCGAGCCGCTTCACGCGCCTGAAGATCGCGCCGCAGTACGACGGCTTGGTCGCCTACGCCAGCGACGCCATGACCGGCCTCGACCTCGCCAACCGCCTGATGGAGCCGGTGCGGCGCGCGGAACTCGCGGCCAAACTCGCCCGTGATGCAGCCGCGCTGGCCGCCGAGAGCGCACAGCGCGCCGGCGGTGAAGCGGCCGTGCCGGTGCCGCGCGCGCAACTGCGCCGCGACCACGACATTCCCACGCCGCCCGACCTCAAGCTCCACGTCCTGCACGACTACGACCTGGCGGAGATCTTCACCTACATCAACCCGGTGATGCTCTACACCCGCCATCTCGGCTTCAAGGGCAGGTTCGAGGAGGCGCTCGCCGGCGGCGACGCCCAGGCCGGCGAGCTGCGCCGGCAGGTGGCGGCGGTCGAGGAGATCATGTTGCAGCGGCCCGACATCACCGCCAGTGCGGTCTACAAGTTCTTCCGCGCCGGCTCGGAGGGAGAAACTCTGCGCCTCCTCTCGCCCGACGGCAGCCGGGTGCTGGAATCGTTCCATTTCGGCCGCCAGACGGTGAACGACGGCCTCTGCCTCGCCGACTACACTCTGCCGCTCAGCGCCGGCCGCCCCGACTACGTCGGCCTGTTGGCCACCACGATCGGGCCGGGGGTGCGCGCCCTCGCCGAACAGTGGAAGGATGCCGGCGACTACCTCAGGTCGCACATACTGCAAGCGCTAGCGCTCGAAAGTGCGGAGGCCTTCGCCGAGCTGTTGCACCGCAAGCTGCGCCAGATGTGGGGCTTCGCCGACGACCCGGGTACAACCCTGAAGGATCTCTTCAAAGCCCGCTACCGCGGCCTGCGCGTCTCCTTTGGCTACCCCGCTTGCCCGCGCTTGGAAGACCAGGCCCAGCTCTTCCGCTTACTGGAGGTGACGGAGCGAATCGGCCTGCAACTCACCGAGGGTTACATGATGGACCCGGAAGGCTCGGTCAGCGCGCTGGTGTTCCACCACCCCGAAGCGAAGTACTTTTCACTCAGCCCCGACGACACCGAGCGACTCGAACGTGCCCTGGACGACGAGGAGCAGCCCGGCGGAGCGGCACGCGCTTTACGTTGACTTGGTGGCCGCCGGTCAGTATGCGAAATCACTTTCGCGATGAGCGACAGGCGGGTGAGCGGACAAGCAACCATAGAGAGGCGGCGCGCCGTGCTGGCGCTGGCCTGCGCGGTGGTGGCCGGCGCGGCCGTGCGG
The DNA here is from genome assembly GCA_016210005.1 of Deltaproteobacteria bacterium. Classification (NCBI taxonomy): domain Bacteria; kingdom Pseudomonadati; phylum Myxococcota; class Myxococcia; species Deltaproteobacteria bacterium. The sequence goes on from JACQVA010000160.1 coordinate 3,862, forward strand.
CCGGCAACGGCCGCCACCACCGTGGTGGCCACAATATTTCCCGTCGCCGACATCGTCCGTCAGCTCGGCGGCGCGAACGTGGCGGTACATACGCTGCTGCCGGGCGGCGCCAATCCGCACACCTTCGAGCCGACGCCGCAGCAGCTGCACGTGCTGGCGGGAGCTCAGCTGATAGTCCGAGTCGGTGCGGGGCTCGACGACTGGCTATTTAATCTGCTGCAAAGCGCCGGCAGCCGGGCGCGCGTGGTCAAGATCACCGACGGGCTCGACTTGCTCGGCCCGGCTGACTCCAGCCACGGCGATCCGCACGTCTGGCTCGACCCCATCCTGGTGCGCGACCACGTGGCGCCGGCACTGGCGCGGGCCTTGGGCGACGTCGATGCGCGCAATCGGGCAACCTACGAGAAGCGGGCAGCCGAGTTTGCGGCGGAGCTGACGCGACTCGACGGCGAGATTGGTAGCGCGCTGCGGGCAGTGCCCCGTCGCGGCTTTGTCGCGGTTCATCCTGCCTGGCGCTACTTCGCGCGCCGTTACGGCTTGGAGGAGGTGGCGGTGATTGAGGAATCGCCCGGCAAGGAGCCCTCGGCGCAGTCGATCGCCCGCATCGTCGAACGGGCGCGGGCGGGGCACGTTCGCGCGGTGCTTACCGAGCCGCAATTCACCGAGCGCACCGCCGCGGTAATCGCCGGTGAGATCGGCGCCGCGGTGGTTGTGGTCGACCCCATCGGGGGGGCGCAAGTGAGCGGCCGCGACAGTTACCTCGCGCTCATGCGCTACAATCTGGCGGCCTTTCTGAAGGCGTTGTCATGAGCGGGCCGGCGCTGGAGTTGCAGGACGTGGCCGTCGACCTCGACGGCCGCCGGGTGCTGTGGGACATTTCGTTTGCGGTCGCGCCCGGCCGCTTCCTCGGTATCATCGGGCCCAACGGTGCCGGCAAGACCACGCTGCTGCGGGTTATTCTCGGGCTGATCGAGCCGGCGCGCGGCAGTGTGCGGGTCTTGGGGCGGCCGCCCCGTCAACTCGGCCGGCGCATGCATCAGATCGGCTACGTGCCGCAGCGGCGCGATTTCGATCCGCGTTTTCCGGTGACGGTGCGCGACGTGGTGATGATGGGCCGCTCCGGCCACATCTGGCTGTGGGGCTGGGCACGGCGCGAGGACTGGGAGCAGGTCGATGCCATGATTGCCCTGGTCGGCCTGGCGGGACAGGCGGATCGGCTGATCGGCGAGATCTCGGGCGGAGAACAGCAGCGGGCGTTTCTCGCGCGTGCGCTCTGCACGCACACGCGGGTGCTGCTGCTGGATGAAGCCACTACCGGCCTCGACCTACCGGCGCAGCATGATCTATACGCCTTGTTGCTGCGCTTGCGGCGGGAATTGTCGCTGACCGTGATCGCCGTCTCGCATGACTTGCTCGCGCTCGGCGGGCACGCCGACGAACTGCTGTGCATCAACGGCACCGCCCATATTCACGGCAACCCGCGGATGGTCTTGCACAGCCACCAGCTCCGCGAGGCTTACCGCTGCGAGTTCGATTTTCTCTCCGAAGAGGCCCGTGGCGGGGTGCCGTGATGGAGTTCCTCAGCTACGGCTTCGTGCAGCGAGCGCTGGTGGCGGGCGTGCTGGTCGGACTGCTGTGCGGCGTGCTGTCGTTCTTCGTGGTGTTGCGGCGGCTGTCGTTCATCGGCGTCGGCATTTCCCACTCCGCTTTCGGGGGCGTGGCCCTCGGCGTACTCACCGGACTCGACCCGTTCGCACTGGCGGCGGTGGTGTGCACGCTGGTGGCGTGGGCCATCGGCTGGATCAGCCGGCGCGGACGCCTGCACGAAGATGCCGCGATCGGAATTCTGTTCTCTTCGGTAATGGCCATGGGGGTGGCGCTGCTCAGTCTCGCCCGGGACTACCAGATGGACTTGTTCGGCTATCTCTTCGGCAACATCCTCGCCGTGGCGCCGCGTGATCTGTGGCTGCTGGCGGCGGCGGCTGCCGGCGTGTTGGGGATTGTGGCGGTGTTGTTCAAGGCCTTGCTGTTCATGGCCTTCGACGAGGAGGTCGCCCGCGCCAGCGGCTTGCCGGTCGAGGCGCTGCACTATCTCTTGCTGACCTGCCTGGCGATCGCCGTGGTGGCGGCGATGCGTGTGGTCGGGATAGTGCTGGTCGAGGCCTTGCTGGTCATCCCCGCGGCGACGGGTTTGCAGCTGGCGCGCGGCTACTGGAGCATGCTGGCGGTGTCGGTGGTGAGCGCAATCTGCTCGGCGATCGGCGGTTTGTACCTGTCGTACGCCTTCAACGTCGCCGCCGGTGCGATGATCATCTTGGTGGCCAGCGGCTTCTTCTTCACCGCGTTGCTCACCCGGCGGTGGGGTGCGCGACAAATTTGTGGGTAACGTGGTTCGGTGTTATGGCCGTCATTCCCGCGAAAGCGGGAATCCAGTTTGGCGTTTGGCGCTATGGACAAGCAGTTCTGCGTTTACCCCTTTCGGCCATGGGCCTCGGTCTGACAGTACACAGTACTGTCAGACCGGTGAGGATTTGCCCGGTCAGCTGCACGTTAGCCACGAATTTGTCGCACACCCTCGGCGGGGGCCAAATTGACATAGCGGTACCCAGTCGATAGACCTGCCCCGCTGAGCGAAAGGACCTGTGGTGAGCATTCTGGTTGATCGAAACACGCGCGTACTGACTCAGGGAATCACCGGTGCCACCGGCCAGTTCCACACCCGCGCCTGCCGCGAGTACGGCAGCCAAATGGTCGCCGGCGTCACCCCGGGCAAAGGCGGTACCGACTTCGAAGGTATTCCGATCTTCAACACCGTGGCCGACGCCGTGCGTGAGACCGGCGCCAACGCTTCGGTGATCTACGTGCCGCCGCCGTTCGCGGCCGACGCCATCATGGAAGCCGCCGACGCCGGCGTTTCGCTCGTCGTCTGCATCACCGAGGGTATCCCGGTACTCGACATGGTCAGGGTGAAGCGCTTTCTCGAAGGCCGCACCACGCGGCTGATCGGACCCAATTGCCCGGGCATCATCACCCCGGGCCAGTGCAAGATCGGCATCATGCCGGGTTATATCCACCAACCCGGCAGCGTCGGCGTGGTCTCGCGCAGCGGCACGCTGACTTATGAGGCCGTGCACCAGCTTACCCAGCTCGGACTCGGCCAGTCGACTTGCATCGGCATCGGCGGCGATCCCATCGTCGGCACCACCCATATAGACGCGCTGGCGCTGTTCGAAGCCGACCCGCAGACCGCCAGCGTCGTGCTCATCGGAGAAATCGGCGGTACGGCCGAGGAGGCCGCGGCTGAGTTCGTTCGCACCCAGATGACCAAGCCGGTAGTCGGCTTCATCGCCGGCCAAACCGCGCCCAAGGGCAAGCGCATGGGGCACGCCGGCGCCATCATCGCCGGCGGCAGCGGCACCGCCGCCGAAAAGATCCGCGCCTTCGAGGCCGCCGGCATCCACGTGGCCAAGAGCCCGGCGGAGCTGGGCTCAACCATGCAAGCAGCCCTGCGCTAGTGCGTAAGGTTACCAACGGATTTAACGGATTAGGGCGGAGTTAGCACTGAGGCATCGGGAATCCCTTCCGGGAATCGGTTCAATCCGTTAAATCCGTTGTTGAGGAAGAAAACATGACCGAACGAACGCTTTCGATCATCAAGCCCGACGCCGTGCGCAAGCACGGGCTCGGGCAAGTCTTGGCGCGGCTCGAACAGGGGGGCTTGCGGGTGGTAGCCTCGCGCTTCATCCAGATGAGCGCCGCCGAGGCCGGCCGCTTTTACGTCGTCCACAAGGACCGCCCCTTCTACAAGAGCTTGGTCCAGTTCATGTCCTCGGGGCCGGTGTTGGTCTCGGTGCTCGAGGGCGAGAACGCGATTGCGCGTAACCGCGAGATCATGGGCGCCACTGATCCGGCCAAGGCTGCCGCCGGTACCATCCGGCGTGACTTTGGGACGGATGTTGAGCAGAATGCCGTTCATGGTTCCGACGCCCCAGATACTGCCCGCTGGGAGATCGCGTTCTTCTTCAGTCAGCTCGATCTCCTCGAGTGAGCCGCCACGCCCGGCGGGCACCGGCCGCACGCCACTGACGCCGCAGGCGTTGCACTGCTGGATCGCGGCGCGGGCGCTGCCGCAGTACCGCGAAAGTCAGATACTCACCTGGGTATACCATCGCCGCGCCCGCGATTTTGCGGCGATGAGTGAGTTGCCGCTGGCGCTGCGTGCAGAGCTGGCAGCCGAATTCGAGATTCCGCAGCTGGTGCCGGCCGCAGTTTCCCGCTCACAAGACGGCACGCGCAAGCTCCTCTTCCGCTTGGCCGATGGCCTGGCGATCGAAGCGGTGCTGATCCCCGAGCCCGGCCGTCTGACACTGTGCATCTCGTCGCAGGCCGGCTGCGGCATGGGGTGTATCTTCTGTGCTACGGCCCGGCTCGGGTTGCAGCGGCAGCTGGCGGTGCCCGAGATCGTCGGCCAGGTAATGGCCGCCGAGCGCGTGCTCGACGAGGGGGAGGAGCTGAGCAACGTAGTGCTAATGGGCATGGGCGAACCGTTGCACAACTACGACAACGTGGTGGCCGCGTTGGCGGTGTTGTCGGCGCCGTGGGGGCTGGCGATCAACGCCCGGCGAATCACCGTGTCCACAGTCGGGCTGGTGCCGCAAATGCTGCGATTGGTGCGCGAGACCAACGTCAATCTGGCGGTGTCGCTCAACGCCACCACCGACGAACTGCGCCAGCGACTGATGCCGGTGAACAAGAAGTACCCGCTGGCGGAGTTGCTGGCCGCTGGCCGCGCGCTGCCGCTGGCGCAGCGCCGGCGCATTACCTTCGAGTACGTCATGCTCGCCGGCGTCAACGACCGGCTCGCCGACGCCGGGCGTTTGATCAAGTTGCTCCACGGCATTCGCGCCAAGGTTAATCTGATTCCGTTCAATGCCTTTCCCGAGGCCGGTTTCGCGCGGGCGGACGACCATGCCATCGCGGCGTTGGCCGAGCACCTGCGCGCTGCCGGCGTACTGGCCACGGTGCGGCGCAGCCGCGGCCAAGATATCGAGGCCGCCTGCGGTCAGCTCGCCGCGCAGCGCGCGCCGCGCGTGTGAGTCGTGGCTGGGGTCGGGGTGGTGGTGAATCCCCACGCCGCGGGCAACCGCGCGGCGGGGAAACGCGCCGAGCGCTTTCGCAAGATCGTCGGCGATGACGGCTGGGTGCTGGTAACGCCCGAGGTGGCAGCGTTGGCGGAGACCGCCGCCGAATTGCGGGCGCGCGGCATCGACATCCTGGCGGTGTGCGGCGGTGACGGCAGCTACCTGCGCACGCTCTCGGCCGTGATTCGCGAGTACGGCAAGGCCCCGCTGCCGCTGTTCCTGCCGTTACGGGCCGGCACCATGAACACCATGATTCGCTCGCTCGGCGGCCGTTGGCGGCGGCCGGAACGGATGCTGGCGCACGTCATGGCCGACTACCGCCACGGCCGGACCCACGAGCTTACCGAACGGCATGTCCTGCAAGTGGCCGGTGAGCACTTCGGCTTCATGTTCGGCGCCGGCCCGATCGTCAACTTCCTGCGGGCCTACTACGCCGGAACCCGCCGCGGCCCGGCCAAAGCCGCTTGGCTCATCTTTCAGCTCTCGCTCTCGGCGTTGCTCGGCACCTCATTTGTGCGTGGCGTGTTCCAGCCGGTGGCGGCGGATGTCGATTGCGACGGCGAGCGGGTGCCGTTTCGTCGCTTCAACATCATCTACGCCAGCACGCTGGCCGACATCGGACTCGGCTTCAAGCCGACCTACCTGGCCACGCGCAAGCGCGGCTTCTTCCATCTGCTGGCCGGGCCGTTCGAGCCGCTGGAAATACTGCGCCGGCTGTGGCGCATCCGCCGCGGCTTTCCCACCGAGTCGGCGCAGCTCTACGACAATCTCGCCGAGCGCGTGGTGATTGAGTTTGCCGGCCCAACTTACTACATGATCGACGGTGACATCCTTGGTCCGGTGGCCGAGCTGACCATCGCCAGCGGACCGCGGCTGCGGATGATTCGCGGCTAGTTCTGCTGGCAGGCAGGCAACGCTGGCAACTGAGACGGAGCAGTTGGCGACTCAGCGGTAAATTACTCCGGTGGAGGTGAACGTGACGACGGTTGGCGTGATCGGCGGCAGCGGGTTGTATGAGCTGCCGGGTTTGGCGGAGGTTAAGTCCGTAAGGCTCACCACGCCGTTCGGCGATCCTTCGGACGAGTTCGTTTGCGGCACGCTCAACGGCGTGCGCATGGTCTTTCTGCCGCGCCATGGCCGCGGCCATCGTATTTTGCCGAGCGAGCTGAACTTCCGCGCCAATATTTACGGCATGAAGCAGCTCGGCGTGGAGTACTTGGTGGCGGTCGGGGCGGTCGGCAGCATGCGCCTGGAGGTCGCCCCGGGGCAGGTGGTGGTGCCGGATCAGTTCATCGACCGCACCAGCAAGCGGCCGAGCACTTTCTTCGGCAACGGAGTGGTGGCGCACGTCATGTTTGCCGATCCCTGTTGTGCGGTGCTGATGCGCGCGGTGGCCGAGGCTAGCCGAGCGGTGGGTGCGACAGTGCACGAGGGCGGCGCCTACCTCTGCATGGAGGGGCCGCAGTTCTCGACGCGGGCGGAGTCCGAGATGTATCGCAGCTGGGGCGCGACCGTGATCGGCATGACCAATCTGCAGGAGGCAAAGCTCGCCCGCGAAGCCGAGCTGTGCTTCGCCACCATGGCGCTGGTGACCGATTATGACTGCTGGAACCCCCACCACGACGATGTGACGATCGAGGATGTCCTGCGTGTACTGAACGCCAACGTCGCCCTGGCCCGCGCGGTGGTGGCGGACACCGTGCCCCGCCTGCCGGCGGCCAGGACCTGCGCCTGCGGCAGCGCGCTCAAGAACGCCATCATCACCGATCCTGCCCGCATTCCGGCGCAAGTGCGGGAGGACCTACGGCTCATTATCGGCAAGTACGTTGGAGCGTGAAGTGTGGCCCTGTTAGCGGAGATGAGTGCATGAGTATCGTCGTTGTTGGCTCGGTGTTTTTCGACACCGTCGAGACCCCCCACGGCAAGGTGGAAGAGGTCATCGGCGGTGCGGCCACCTATTTCGCCGTCGCCGCCAGCTTCTTCACCTCGGTGAAGATGGTGGCGACGGCGGGCGAAGATTTTCCGCCGCACGAGCTCGACTTCCTGCGCGCGCGCGGGGTCGATCTCAGCGGCTTGACGCTGCAGCCCGGGCGCACCGGGCGCTGGGTCGGGCGCTACCACGAGGACATGAACGTGCGCGACACGCTCGACTTGCAGCTCAACGTGTTCGCCGACTTCAAGCCGGTGCTGCCGGCGAGCTATCGCGACGCCCAGTACGTGTTCCTGGCCAACATCGATCCGCGGCTGCAGAGCAGCGTGCTCGATCAGCTCGCGGCCCCGGGGCTGGTGGGCTGCGACACCATGAACCACTGGATCGCCAGTGCGCGCCCCGCGGTCGAGCAACTGCTCGGCCGCGTCGATGTCCTCACCGTCAACGACGAGGAGGCGCGGCTGCTCAGCGGCGAGCGCAATTTGGTGCGTGCCGCCCGCCATATTCTCCAGATGGGCCCGAAGAGCGTGCTGATCAAGCGCGGCGAGTACGGCGTGATCCGCTTCGCGCCCGACTCGGTGTTTGCGATTCCGGCCTTTCCGCTCGAAGAGGTCTTCGACCCGACCGGGGCCGGCGATACCTTCGCCGGCGGCTTCATGGGCGAGCTCGCGCGTTCGGGTGACACCTCGGAAACCGGCTTGCGCCGCGCCATCGTTTACGGCAGCGTGCTGGCGTCGTTCTGTGTCGAGGACTTCAGCCTCGAGCGCCTGCGCACGCTGACGCACGAGGAGATAGAGCGACGTTACCGGCAGTTTGTCGCGCTGACGGACCTCGGGTGAAGAGGGCGTCTGACCGGCGCTAGGCGATGGCGGTGGCCATGATGCAGCTGTCGATCGTCATCCCGGTCTTCAACGAGGTCGAGAGCCTGGCGGCGGTACACGCCGAGCTGAGCGCGGTACTCGACCGGCTGGGCCGGTCGGCCGAAATCATCTACGTCGACGACGGCAGCACTGATGGCAGCTTCGCGGCATTGCGCGACTTGCATGCCGGCGATGCGCGCGTCGGCGTGCTCCAGCTCAGTCGCAACTTCGGACAAACGGCGGCGCTCGCCGCCGGATTGGCGCGGGCGCGCGGCGAAGTCGTGGTGATGATGGACGCGGACGGACAGAACGATCCGGCGGCGATTCCGCAGCTACTCGAGCGGATCGCAGCGGGCTACGATCTTGCAGCCGGCTGGCGTCTTATCCGCCGCGACCCATGGTGGAGCCGGCGCCTGCCGTCGCTGCTGGCTAACTGGCTAATCGGAATTATCACCGGCGTGCGCTTGCACGACTATGGCTGCACGCTCAAAGCCCTGCGCGGGGATCTCGCCCGCGGTTTGCGTCTGTATGGCGAGATGCACCGCTTCATCCCCGCGCTCGCCGCCGACCTCGGCGCGCGCATCATCGAGGTGCCGGTGAATCATCGGCCACGACTGCGCGGAGTGTCGAAGTACGGGCTGACGCGCACGCTGCGGGTGCTGCTCGACTTGGTGACGGTGAAGTTCCTCAGCAGCTATTCGACCCGTCCGATTCACGTCTTCGGCTTGCTCGGCTTGGCCTCCACCGCCGTCGGTCTGTTGATCGTCGGTGTTCTCGGTTTCGAGCGCCTGGTGTTCGGCGTCGAGCTGGCCGGACGCCCATTGCTCTGGCTCGGTATCCTGCTGAGCATCATGGGCATGCAATTCGTCACCATGGGTCTACTCGGCGAACTGCTGGTGCGGACCTATCACGAGTCGCAAGGCAAGCCGGTCTACCGCGTGGCCGCCGAACTGTTACACCAGCCCGCGGCCGGTGGCTCTAACGCAAGTGCCGCAAAGCTTGAGTGACTCAACGGACGGCGGTGTTAGCGCGAGGGGCGCCAAGGCGGCGCGTGCGAAAGCAAGCCGGCTGTGGTAGCGCTCGTTGGGCAAACCGCCGCGCAGTGGCGGCGCGAGGAGGACAGGTAATGGCGCACATCGACGGCGGCGAAATGCTCGTTCGCGTACTCGAACAGCACGGCATCAACGAGATCTTCACCCTCCACGGCGGCCATCTCGACGCCATCTATCAAGCCGCCCTCGATCATCGGATACGCATCATCGATACCCGGCATGAGCAAGCCGCCGGGCACGCCGCCGACGCTTGGGCACGCACTACCGGCCGGCCCGGCGTTGCCATCGTCACTGCCGGGCCGGGCGTAACCGACGTCGTCACCGCGGTCGCCAATGCCTATCTCGACTGCATCCCGACGCTGTTCATCGGGGGTGCCGCGCCGCTCGCTGATGCCGAGACCCTGCCGCTGCAAGGCGGCCTCGATCAGGTGGCGATGATGCAGCCGATCACAAAATGGGCACACCGCATCACCCATACCCATCGCCTGCCCGACCTTGTGGCTCAAGCCCTGCGCATCGCCACCACTGGCCGGCCCGGTCCGGTCTTCATCGAGATCCCCGTGGACGTGCTGTTCAAGCGCGTGCCGGAGGAGCAGGCGCTGTTTCCGGCTCGTATCCGGCCGGAGGCGATGCCGGGACCGAGTTCCGCGGCGGTGGCACGGGCGATCGCACTGCTGCAAGCGGCCGGCCATCCTTGCCGGCGGCGGCGCCTGGTTTGCCGGCGCCGGGGCAGAGTTGGTCGCGCTCGCCGAGCGCACCGGTATTCCCGTGTTCGCCAATTCGAAGGCCCGCGGCATGGTGCCCGACGATCACCCGCTTAGCGGCCGCGGCTTCATGGCCCTCGGTGCCGCTACGCAGATGGGGGCGGCGCCGGATGTGGTGTTGCTCGTCGGCACGCGGGTCGGGTTGTTCACCGGCGGTCGCAGCGAAATGATGATCCCGGCGGCGGCCCGGATCATTCAGATCGACATCGCCGGTGAGGAAATCGGCCGCAATCGCGAAATCGAGCTGGGCATAGTCGCCGACTGCCGCGAAGCCGTGCGCGCGCTGGTGGCGGCCGCCGGCGGATGTACCTGGCCCGATCGCAGCCCCTGGCAACAAACCATCCGCCAGGCGCGCGATTTCCCCAAGCTGATGTTCAGCGCGGCGCTCACCCAAAATACGGCACCGATTCACCCGTATCGCCTCGCTCACGCCATTGCGACAACAGTGGCGCCCAGCGCGATCATCGTCGCCGATGGTGGTGAGACCTCTTCGTGGATGGACATGGCGGCCGAGATTCGCCGTGGTGGGCACTGGTTGTCGCACGGCTATCTCGGCTGCCTGGGCGTTGGTATGCCCTTCGCCATGGCGGCAAAGGCAGCCCATCCCGACGATCAAGTCGTGTGTATCGTGGGCGACGGCTCGGTCGGGCTGAACTTTACCGAGTTCGATTCCATGGTACGACACGGACTGAACGTAGTAACCGTGGTCAACAACGA
>JACQVA010000161.1 GCA_016210005.1 Deltaproteobacteria bacterium
AGGAGGTGCACAGGCGGAGATGACTGGAGGCGACTTCAAGCGATGGTTGTACCGTGGGCAGCGGCCCAACTGGATCGCGAGGATTCTGAATAGGGCGTGGGCGACGGTAGCCTCGTCAGTCATCGCGCCATATTTCCTAGTAACCTTGGAGGTGGCCGGACGTAGGTAGGGGCGAACAATATCGCTGCCGTTGGTCATCGCGGTCGTTGATGACCAACGGTACTTGGTGTCGATGCTCGGAGAGAACGTGCAGTGGGTTCACAACGTGCGGGCAGCCGGTGGGGTTGCGGTTCTTCGGAGCGGCGGCCGTGAGGAGATCCAACTCGAAGAGGTTCCCACCGGGCAACGCGCCCCCATCTTGAAGGCATACCTGCAGCGAGCCCCGGGAGCGCGCCCCCACGTGCCGGTGCGCAAGGATGCCGCGCTGGCGGAATTCGAGAAACTCGCGGCGCTTCCGGTCTTCCGGGTTGTTTCCAAATCTAACAAGGGGATGCAGGGGCGAGCGGAAGGCCGGGCTGGTTTGTGAATCGGACGAGAGCGATGAACCTACGCATCCTTGGTGCCGGGCTAGGTCGCACCGGAACGATGTCACTCAAGCTGGCGCTGGAGCGGCTGCTGGGCGCGCCGTGCTACCACGTGACCGAAGTGTTCGCGCGCCCGGAACACATCCCGGCCTGGCACTCCGCCGCTCGCGGCACGGTGCCAGACTGGCGCACGCTGCTGGCGGATTACGCGGCAACGGTAGACCGGCCGGCGGCGCCGTTTTGGCCGAGCTGATGGCGACGTTTCCCGATGCGCTCGGGCTGCTGTCCGCACGTGATCCGCAGGCGTGGTGGCAGAGCGCCCGACACCCGGTAGCACCCCCGGCTGGACGAACAACGTAAGCCCCCGAGAATCACGAGATTCACAAGGTGCTACTACCGCGCGGTAGCAGATCTCTGTCAGCCCAAATCTCCGGCGCAAGCCGGGCCGAAATATGACAAATGTTACGAGCTCCACTGCTCGAAGGACGAACCCCTCACCACGCCCATCCCGAACCGCCCTCACTATGATATGTGCGGCTCATTACCTCGTGAGTGATCGCGATATGATCGTGGATATCCTGCTGCTGCTCGCTGCTTACCTCATCGGCTCGGTTCCCACCGGCGTACTGCTAGCGCGTACGGCCGGAGTTGATCCCCGCCAAGTCGGCAGTGGCAACATCGGCGCTACCAACGTTGCTCGCAGCGCCGGCACACGCTTGGGGCTGTTCACGCTGGCAGGCGACGCCATCAAAGGCGCCCTGCCCGTCCTGCTGGCTCCGGCGGTCTCCGACACACCTTGGGTCTCGGCTGCGACCGGCCTGGCGGCCATTGCCGGGCACTTGTTCTCCGTGTTTCTGCGGTTTCGCGGCGGCAAAGGCGTCGCCACCGCCGCGGGCGCTTTCCTCGTGCTCGCGCCGCTCGCCACCATCGCCAGCGTTGCGGTGTTTGCCGCTACCGCTTACGCTTTCCGACTGGTCTCGCTCGCTTCAATGGCCGCAGCCGGGGCACTACCGTTGCTGGCGATGGCCCTCGGAACCAGCTCGGCGGTGGCGGTTGCGGCGTGGGTAACGGCGATGGCGGTGATCGCCCGCCACCGTGAGAACATCCGCCGCATCGCCGCCGGCCGCGAACCCCGCTTCGGGGCCCGCGGCCCTGCCTAAGAACCAGGCGCTGCTCGTTCCGCAAGCAGCAGAGCGAGCAGCAGCCCGACGCACGCGGCAGCGCAACCGCGGCTGCCAATTCGCGGTATTGCTGGCATCGCTGTTGCTCAATCGCTCAGCGATGCCCCGGTGGGCATCGTTTAACTCTAGCCACAGGAAGGGGGACTGCCCGCATGCGACGGCAGAGAACAGTGATGATGGGGACGGCAGCAGTGTTGGCTGCCGTGGTGGCACCGATGGCCGCATTGGCCCAGGACGGCGCGCCCAAGATCGACAGCGGCGACACCGCCTGGATGCTGACTTCCTCGGCATTGGTGTTGATGATGACCGCGCCGGGCTTAGCGCTGTTTTACGCCGGCCTGGTACGGCGCAAGAACGCCTTGGCCACCATCATGCAGAGTTTCGTGCTGATGGCGGTGATCAGCGTGCAGTGGGTGCTCTACGGCTACACCCTCGCCTTCGGCCCCGACCACGGGCACATCATCGGCGGCCTGGATTGGCTCGGGCTCAACGGTGTCGGGGGCGATCCGAACCCGGACTACGCCGCGACGATCCCGCACCAGTGCTTCATGATCTACCAGTGCATGTTCGCCATCATCACGCCGGCGCTGATCACCGGGGCGATCGCCGACCGCATGAAGTTCAGCGCCTTTCTGCTCTTCAGCCTGTTGTGGGCCACACTGGTCTACGATCCGGTGGCGCACTGGGTGTGGGGCAAGGGCGGCTGGATGGGTACCAACGGCGGTATGGGCGCCTTGGACTTTGCCGGCGGTACGGTGGTGCACATCAGCTCGGGTGTCTCCGCGCTGGCCGCGGCACTGGTAATGGGTAAACGCTTGGGCTTCCCACGCGAGCCCATGCCGCCGCACAATCTGCCGTTTTCGGTGGTGGGCGCGGCCATGCTCTGGGTTGGCTGGTTCGGCTTCAACGCCGGCAGCGCGCTGACCGCCGGCGCCCTCGCCACCAGCGCATTCGTCGCCACCAACACCGCCACCGCCGCCGCCACGCTGTCGTGGATGTTCGCCGAATGGGCCAAGCGCGGCAAGCCCACCGTGCTCGGTGCCGCCAGCGGCGCGGTGGCGGGGCTGGTCGCAATCACCCCCGCTTCGGGCTTCGTCGGCCCGGTCTCTTCGATCATCATCGGCGCCATCGCCGGCGTGGTGTGCTTCTCGGCCTGCAACTTGAAACTGCGCCTGGGCTACGACGACTCGCTCGACGTGGTCGGCGTCCACTGCGTCGGCGGGACCACCGGCGCGATCCTCACCGGCCTGTTCGCCTCCAAAGCCGTCAATTCAGCCGGAGCGGACGGACTGTTCTTCGGCAACCCGGGTCAGCTCGGCCTCCAGTTGCTGGCCGTGGGCGTCACCCTAGTGTACTGCTTCGTGGTCGCCCTCGTGCTGCTCAAGGTCGTCGATGCCTTGGTCGGACTGCGCGTTGTCGAAGAGGACGAGGTGGTAGGCCTGGATCTCTCGCAGCACGGCGAGACCGCCTACGAACTTTAATTCTGCCCGCCGAATGTCTTTACAGCGTCGCGGGCCTGACATAAGGAACGGGGTCGCAGTCTCCCCGGGAAGGAGTTGCCATGAAGAAGGTTGAAGCGGTAATCAAGCCGTTCAAGTTGGACGAGGTGAAGGAAGCACTCAGTGGAATCGGCATTCAGGGACTCACCGTCAGCGAGGTAAAGGGGTTCGGCCGCCAGAAGGGCCATACCGAACTCTATCGCGGCGCCGAGTACGTGGTGGACTTCTTGCCCAAGGTGAAGCTCGAGATCATCGTCAAGGACGAGCAGGTCACCCAAGTGGTCGATACCATCGAAAAGGCCGCCAAGACCGGCCGCATCGGTGACGGCAAGATCTTCGTCATGCCGATCGAGGAGGTGGTCCGCATTCGTACCGGTGAGCGAGGGAGGGATGCCATCTAGCACAGGCGGGCGCAGGCGCAGTGCGCCCCGTACGGCGATATCAACCGGCCGGCAAGGCCAGCGAAAGGACAAGTCAGGAAGGAGCGGAGGTATGACCCCGAAGGACGCGATCAAGTTGGCGAAGGAAAACAAAGCGGTGTGCTGTGATCTGAAGTTTCTCGACTTCCTCGGCATCTGGCAGCATTTCACCATGCCGATGAGCGAAGTCGATGAAGCCCTGTTCGAAGAAGGCTCGGGCTTCGACGGCTCCTCGATCCGGGGCTGGCAGCCGATTCATGCCTCCGACATGCTGGTGGTGCCCGACCCGAACACCGCGGTGATGGATCCCTTCACCAAGGACGCCACCCTCAGCCTCATCTGCAACATCGTCGATCCGATCACCAAAGAAGATTACACCCGTGATCCGCGCAACATCGCGCGCAAGGCCGAGGCCTACCTGAAGTCGAGCGGCGTCGGCGACGTCGCCTATTTCGGCCCCGAGCCCGAGTTCTTCATTTTCGACGACATTCGCTACGGCCAGAACCAGCACGCCGGCTTCTACTTCCTCGACTCGGTCGAGGGTCAGTGGAACACCGGGCGTGAGGAGAATCCCAACCTCGGTTACAAGCCGCGCTACAAAGAAGGCTACTTCCCGGTGCCACCGACCGATTCGCAACAGGACATCCGCCAGGAGATGGTGCTGGTGATGGAAGCGGTGGGCCTGCGCGTCGAGAAGCAACACCACGAAGTGGCCACTGCCGGCCAGGCCGAGATCGACATGCGCTTCATGCCGCTGGTCAAGATGGGCGACGCGCTGATGTGGTACAAGTACATCGTCAAGAACGTCGCCCGCCGCCACGGCCGCACGGCAACCTTTATGCCCAAGCCGATCTTCGGCGATAACGGGTCCGGCATGCACGTGCATCAGTCGATCTGGAAAGGAGAGAAGCCGCTGTTTGCCGGTGACGGCTACGGCGGCATGTCCGAGCTGGCGATGCACTACATCGCCGGCATCCTCAAGCACGCGCCGGCGCTGGCCGCCTTCACCAACCCGGGCACCAACAGCTACCGCCGCCTGGTGCCGGGCTTCGAGGCGCCGGTCAACCTGGCCTACTCCAGCCGCAACCGCTCGGCCGCGGTGCGCATCCCGATGTACTCGCCCTCACCCAAGGCCAAGCGCATCGAGGTCCGCTTCCCCGATCCCAGCTGCAACGGCTACCTCGCCTTTGCCGCCATGCTGATGGCCGGCCTCGACGGCGTCGAAAAGCGCCTGTCGCCGGGCGAGCCGCTCGACAAAGACATCTACGCTCTGACTCCGGAAGAACTCGCCGATGTGCCTTCGATGCCCGCCGGTCTCGATGAAGCCCTCGATAACCTGAAGAAGGACCACGAGTTCATGCTCAAGGGCGACGTCTTCACCGAGGACGTGATCGAGACTTGGATCGAGTACAAGATGAGCAACGAGGTCTCGGCCGTGCGCCTGCGTCCGCATCCGCACGAATTCGCGATGTACTTTGACGCGTAGCAGTGGGTCCGCGTCCGCACACCGGGGCCGGTTGGCGTTTGCCAGCCGGCCCCGGTGCGTTTTGGGCGGCAACAGCCGCCAACGCATTCTACCCTTTTAGCCGCATCCGTAGAGCCCCTAGGGGGGGCCGGCAAGCGACCGACAGTCTCTGGGCAGACTCTAATCGCAATCTGGGCGTGCTGATTGCTCACGGTTACTTGCCAAACAAGGTCCTTGGCACACCGTGAACAAATGTGTTACTTGACGGCCCGAATCGGTCGGGTGCGTGCAGCGGATTGATAGTGCCGCACGCCGGGTGACATAGGTGTGATGGTATGTGGCCTACGGCTGGAGCCGTGTCGAGCAGAGGCGGCCTTCGATGCGCGGGCGTGCCCCAGTTCTTCGTACTGCGCTCGCGATGCACCGCTGCACAATCGGGCCAGCCCGTTGTCTGCATTCACGGAAAGGATCAGGCATGAAGCGTGCCGTGTTCGTTCTAGCGCTAACGATCTCGGGTTGTGCTTTCACCGATATTCCGGTCACCCTGCCAGTACAACCCACGGGGAACCTGCGTGGCGGCGAGGGGCGTCAGATTGTCATCGTCGCCCCGCTCTCAGATGAGCGGCAATACCGGGACAAGTGCGGGATTCAAAAGAACGCCTACAGCATGGAGACCGCGAAAGCGATCTGCTCCATGGACCCGGCTATCTGGGTCGCGCAGCGACTGACGGCTGAACTCAAGACCGCAGGTTTCACCGTTGCTTCGCAGGGCGCGGCCAAGCCGAGTGCGCTCCAGCTCACGGGCTCGCTGCTCAAGATTTTCGTCGAGCCGGTTATCGGTTTCTCGACCATTTCACTGGAGACGGACATTCACGTCAAGCTCGTGGCCACGACCGGGACAGGGTTGCTGGCTGAGCGCCACTTCTTCGTCAAAGGAGTGGAATCGGGGCTGGTCGCGCACGCCGGAAACTTCCAAACATCAGTCGACCGCGCCGCCGATACGGTGATGCGTGACATGGTGGCAGCCATCATCTCGCTGATGAACCGGTATCCCGAACTCGGCTTACGGGCCCCTGGGCGTGGCAGTGCGCGAATCGCGCTCGCACGGAAGGAGCAACTATGGCACGTGTACTGATCGTCTTTGTTACCTTCATGACACTTGCCGGCTGTGGCCCGCAACGTCACGGCGTGGTCGACCCGAGTCAGGCCGCAAGCTTCAACAGCGCGGATTGGACAGTCAAGAGCCCGCCGCGGCCGGTCGACACTAGCAACAAGAGAGATCAGCAATGAGACGGGGGAGAGCGCGGGCGTTCAGAGCGCTGGCTGTGTTACTCGCGGCGACCGTGGCCGGCTGTGGCTGGACGGTTACGGCACCGCCCCGACCCGACAGCCCGCACCCGCGCGCGCAGGTTGGGACCAGTGTGCTCCTCCAGGTAACCGAGGGCAACATCGCCTGGGGCGGCGGGCGTATGGGGGAACTGATACGGGATGCCTTGGTGGCCCGCGGTGTCTTCGGTGAGGTTCATTACCCGATCGAGCCCCGCAACCCACCGCCGCTGCGGCTTGTGATCACTGCACGTGGCGAAGTGAAAGAAGACGTTGCCGGGGGGTTCATCAAGGCGGTCGTGATCGGGGCGCTCCTCTTCATCCCCGTCGGAATCATCCGGTTCAGCAAGGACTTCACTCTCGACGCTGATGTGTCGCTGCTCGACGCTGGCCGCCAGATCCAACGCTTTCGTATTGAAGGTGCGACGCAGATTGCACACACGATGTTCTCCGACATCGCGGGCTACGAAACAGAAGCTCGGCGCGCAACGGCGGAATATCTCGCCGCCGAGATCGCTGCCCGTCTGCGCCAGGGAACCGGCAGCAAGTAACGCGAACGCGGCGCTCCGTCCTATCCCGCTCTCGCAGGCGCAAGCCGAGACGAGACGATCGCGGTCGGCGTCGCTCTCCGCCTCTCGGCAACGACGCTTGAGATCGGTCTCGCCGCCACGGGCGCGGTGTGCAATCGTCACGCCGGCTTGCCGATGGCGTAGCGCGCGGGCTACAGTGCCGGCACGCGAGGAGACACGTATGCCGGTAGTTCGTGCCGAGGAGTTGACTTACACCAAGGTCCGCCAGTTGGACGGCAACCGCACCGTCTGTTTTCTGCCGATGAGCGCGCTCGAAGTGCACGGCCCGCATCTGCCGCTGGGAATGGACCACTACATGGCGCGCTGGATGGCCGAGGAAACCGGCCGCCGCTTTGCCGAGCGGTATCCGGATTGGACGGTGATCCAGATGCCGGCGCTGCCGCTCGGCACCGACGAGTTGCCCTTGGCCGGCTCGATGGAGGCCTCGCAACGCACCGTCTACTCGGCCTTGGTGGCGCACGGCCGCTCGCTGGCGCGGGCCGGTTACAAGTACGTCGTGGTCACCAACGGGCACGGCGGCCCGCGCCATGCCGCGGCCCTGGAAGCCGCCTGCCGCCGGGTGAGCCGGCGCGAGGGCATCCACATGTTCTCGCCCTCGATCCTGACCCTGCATCGCATCATCACCGGCCAACGCTTCGCGCAGGTGGAGGAGCTGCTCGGCCGCCCGCTCACCGACGGCGAGCGCCGCGGCCTGCTCGGCGGCGAGCACGCCGGCAGCTGGGAGACCGCCTTTATGCTGGCGCAGCAGGCCGACCTGGTCGAGCCGGATTGGCAAGCGCTGGGATTGCTCGAGCCGCCGAAGTTCAAGCCGCTCGTCGCCCTCGGCGAGCGCCTGGCGGCCTGGCGCGAGAAACGCGGCGGCGATGCCGGCCACATGCGCATGCTGGTTCAAAGCCTCGCCGGCGGCATCGGCTGGTTGCTCAACGCCAAGTACGGTTACGGCGGCCCGGTGGCCTCGTACAAGGGCGATCCCTCGGTCGCCTCGGCCGCAATCGGTCATGCCTTTCGCGAGATCATGGCGAGAGATTGTTTGGAACTGCTGGTCGAGGTGGTCGAAGGCCGCACACCGGCAAGCGCCGTGCGCAGCATCGCTTCCGACCCGGCTATCATCCAACCGCAGTTCTGGCGCCGCTTGGGTTTGGCGGCCGCTGCCCTGATCGTGGTGGCACTCTTGCTCTGATCGGCTCAGCCGCTGGGAATGTCCCCGGTGGGCTCTGTGCCGCGGCGCTTGCCATTCTCTTGCGTTTACGAGGACCAAGATGCATTTCGGACTTCATACCGGCCCGCAGAATTGCACCTACGACGACCTCCGCGCCGCCTGGCGCCTGGCGGACCAGTCCGGCTTTCACTGGGTGTCGATCTGGGATCACTTCTACCCGGCCATGATAACTCCAGGTGATGCCGAGGGCACCTGCTTCGAGGCGGTCTCGATCATGACGGCGCTGGCCGCCGCGACCACGAGAGTCCGCGTCGGTGCCCTGGTCTACTGTATCAGCTACCGCCATCCCGCCGTGCTGGCTAAGGCCATGGCGACGGTGGATCACGTCAGCGGCGGCCGCTTGGAGCTGGGGCTAGGGGCCGGCTGGAGCCAGATCGAGTACGACGCCTACGGCATCCCCTTCCTGCCGATCAAGGATCGCCTCGATCAGCTGGAGGAGGGCCTGCAAATCGTGCGCTGCCTCTTCACCCAACCAAGCACCACGTTTCGCGGCCGGCACTTCACGCTCACCGACGCGCGCTGCGAGCCCAAGCCGCTGCAGCCCAACCCCCGCCTGTGGGTGGGCGGCATGGGTGAAAAGCGCTTGCTCAAGATGGCGGCTCAGTATGCCGACGGTTGGAGCGTGCCCTTCATCGGGCCACAGCTCTACGCCCACAAGAATCAGGTGCTCACCCAGTGGTGCGAGCGGCTCGGGCGCGATCCCCGCACGGTGCAGCGTTCGGTCAACCTCGGCTTGGCCCTCGGTCGCAATGAAACCGAAGCGCAGCGCAAGCGCGAAGGCCTGCGCGCCCAGTTCGGCGCTGCCGCCGAGTTCATGGAGCCGGGCATACTGATCGGTACGCCACAGCAAGTGATCGACCGCATCGGCGAGTACCAGCGCGCCGGCGCCGGTTGGATCATGGTGGCCCTGCGAGGCCCCTTCGACCTCGACGGCCTGCGCGTGTTCATCGACGACGTCATGCCGGCCTTTGCCTAACTGCTACTGCCGCCCAGCCTGGCCCCTCGCTCAAAGAGGGCCGTCGATGAGGGCCGCGGCTCCCCACCAGCAGCCGTCTCCAAAGTCCCGTCTCGCACCCCTTTCAGCTCGGCGTTGCCGTCGGGCTATCGAGCAATACCGGCGTTGGGGTCGGGCTCGGCGACGGGGTCGGGCTCGGTGCGAGGCACGCCGTCAACCCGGCCTGGTACTCGGCGTAAATCTGCGCGTCGCTCAGCGCCGAGTCGAAGATGCGGACTTCGTCGATCGTCGAACTCGCCGTCGCCGAGGCGCACCGCGTCCCATCCGACTGGCAGCCGACCGCCAGCGTGTTCGCCGCGCCCGGCAGGTTGCCGCCGGCCTCGATCTGCCCACGCGACAGCCCGTCAACGAAGATGCTGAGCCCGTCGCCGGAGCCGTCGTAGCGACAAATGAAATCGTGCCAGTTGCCGTCGTTCCACGACTGCGCAGAGGTTACACAGATGTTGACGCCGCCGGCCTGAACACAGCATTCGATCTTCCCGGCATCGCCGCTAGCCCAACCCATGAAGTAGTTGTAGGCGCCGCTGCCCCACTTGCCGACGAGCACATGGCTGCCACTCACCAGCCCAGACTTCGCCCACGCTCCAAAAGTTACCGTGTCGTCACCGCTTGTGTGACACGTGCTCTGGATCGCGCTGACCCTCTGCCCGTCGTCAGCCACCGCGATCGCGGCGTCGCTGTCACCGGCGATGGCGCCGGGCTGGCCAAAGAAAAGCGAGCCTTCGTAGGTACCGTTCTGGCAACCAGCCGCATCCACCGCCGTCGCTCCTCCCGGCTCACCGAGCCGCCAGTGCAGCAGCGGCGCGTGGCTCGCGACCAGCGCCGCGTAGGCCGCACAAGGTGACGGGGTCGGGGTTGGAGTCGGGCTGGCAGTCGGCATTGCTGTTTCCGCCGCCGTTGCGGTTGCCGTCGACGTCGAAGTCGCCGTCGCCGTTGAGGCCAGCGTCGGCGTAGAGGTCATCGTGGGCGTGGCACAGCTGGCCCAGGTCACCACCGCCCCGCCGCTCGTCGCGGTCCGCGCCGAGCCGTCCGCCGGTTGCGCGCACACCATATCGATCGTCAGCACGCTGCCGTCGGCCGGCGCCGAGTCGGTCACGCTCATGTACCAGCCGGATGTCGGCGTCGTCAGGAACGAAACGTTGTTGAAGGTAAAGGGCGAGCCGCTGCCGGAATGCGAGATCGTCATCTGCGTGGCCCCCGTCGCGTAGTTCTGCAAGGTCACGTTGTCGAAGCGGGTCATCGTGCCGCCATTCGAGGTGAACGATACATTGTCCAAGACCAGCCCGTCGACGTCGACGCCGCTCACGCTCAGCGACCGGCCGCTGCCCATGATGACCGGGGCCACGCTGCCTGGTGAACGCAGCTGGCCGTTGGCGACGACGTTAGAAGCCAAGCTGACGCCCGCCGCGTTGGCGAACTCCACATCCTGGAAGCGCGAGTTGCTGCTCCCCGGCAGGCAGAACCACACCGTCTGCGCCGCCGTACCGGCAAACACCACCCGCTGCGTCCCGCTCGCCGCAAACACCGTCCACG
>JACQVA010000162.1 GCA_016210005.1 Deltaproteobacteria bacterium
AGCGGGTTGGTGAAGATACGGTTTACGCGCCGCATGAATCGAGGCAGGTGCATGGCCGTGCAGGCTACTCCCCGTCCGGCAGAAATCAAGGATGGCGAACCGGTCCGGGTGCGCGACAAAAATGTGGGTAACGTGGTGCCGACCCTGATCCTGTTCGGTGTTATGGCCGTCAATCCCGCTTACGGGGGAATGACAAATTGCGTCCCTTTAGGCCATGGGCCTCGGCCTGACAGTACCCAGTACAGTCAGAATGGTGAGGATTTGCCCGGTCGGCTGCACGTTACCCACAGATTTGTCGCACACCCGACCGGTCGGTGCTGGCGCTTGGCGTGTGCGTAGATGCGGGCACTTGTGGTAGGTGGTACACGCGAGCGCGGGCGTCGCGCTCATGATGGCTGTGTCGGACTCGAGTAACTACGTTCTCAATCTCTATGCCCTGGCGCCCGCGCTGACGGCGCTCGGGCTGCTGCTGGTAGGCAGCGCCGTGCTTGTTCGCGAGCGCGTCTCCCGCGTCAGCGTGGCGTTGTTTTTTGTGCAGCTGGCGGTCGCGGTGTGGCTGGGGGGACTGGCTGCCATGTATTGCTCGGCCAACGCCGCCTTGGCGCTGTGGTGGGCACGCTTTCATTTTCTCGGCATCCCCGCGATCTCGCCGGCGATCTACTCCTTTTCGGTCATCGTGATGGGCCTCTACCCGCGACGCCGGTGGCTGGTTTGGATCAACTGGCTACTGGCGGCGCTGTTCTCGGCGGCGGCGCTCGGCAGCGATGCCTTGCTGGCGGGGGTCTATCGCTTCTGGTGGGGCTACTATCCGCGTTACGGCTGGCTCGGTGTCCCTTTTCTGCTCTTCTTCTTCGGCGTCGCCCTGATCAATCTCCGCGACTACTGGATCGCATACCGCACGGCGAGTGCCGGCACACAACGGGCCCGGCTGCGCTTGCTGCTGATCGGCTTCAGCATCGCTTACCTGGGCGCGGTCGACTACCTCCCTTGCTACGGCTTCGAGCTCTATCCCTTCGGCTACTTGCCGGTAGCTATCTGCCTCAGCCTGATGGCGGTGACCATCCAGCGTTATCGGCTGGTGGACATTGTCCCGGCCTTCGCGGCCAACGAGATCATCGCCACCATGGCCGATCCGCTCGCCGTCTGTGACGCTGAAGGCCGAGTGCGCGTCGTCAACTCCGCTCTGTGCGCGACGCTCGGCTATCGCGAGTCCGAGCTGCTCGGCAAACCCATCGACGGCTTGGCGCACCATGACGCAGCGAGCAGCGAGCGCCTGCGCGCGCTGTTGCAACGCGAGACGGTGCGCGACGAAGAAATGAGCTTCGGTAGCCGCGCCGGGGAGGCGGTGGCCGTGAGCGTCTCGATCTCGCACCTGCGTGATCGGCGGCGCGAAAGCCTCGGCGCCGTTGTCATTGCCCGTGACATCAGGGAACGCAAGCTCGCCGAGCACGAGTTGCAGCAGGCGAAGGCCGCCGCCGAAGCCGCTAACCGCTCGAAGAGCGAGTTCTTGGCCAACATGAGCCACGAGATTCGCACGCCCATGAACGTCATCATGGGCATGACCGACATGGCTCTGGACACGGCCCTGGCCCCTGAGCCGCGCGAATATCTCGAGATCGTCAAGGCATCGGCCAACTCCCTGCTGGGGGTCATCAACGACATCCTCGACTTCTCGCGCATGGAGGCCGGCAAGTTGTCGGTGGAAGCGCAGCCGTTCGGGTTGCGTGGCAGTGTCACCGAGGCGTTGAAAACCGTAACGGTGCCCGCGCAGGCAAAGGGGCTTCTATTGAACGCCACCTTCGCGCCCGAGCTGCCGGAGGTCGTGGTCGGCGATGCTGGACGCCTGGGACAGGTGTTGCTCAACCTAGTCGGCAACGCCATCAAATTCACCGACCGCGGCGAGATCGCGGTTTGCGTCGGTATCGCGCAAGACGGAGCGGGCGGTGAACCGGTTGCGGATACCTCAGCGGGCAATTCGCAGCCGGGAATCACGCTGCATTTCGCGGTGCGCGACAGCGGCATCGGTATTGCCGCCGACAAGCTGGAAGCAATCTTCGAGCCCTTCGAGCAAGGTGATGGCTCGACCACACGCACTTACGGCGGCACCGGGCTGGGCTTGTCGATCTGCCGGCGGCTGGTGGAGCTGATGGGCGGGCGCATCTGGGCCGAAAGCACCGTGGGTGAGGGCAGCACGTTCTACTTCACCGCGCGCCTGGGGCTGGCGAACGAATCAGCCGCACCGACGGCACCGAGCTGAGATCGGCACCGGCGGAGCCAGCGCGCCGCGATCGAGCCGTTGATTCGGCCGCGGGTTGCAGCCATGATTGCCGCGTTCGCCCCCGGGCACTGGCTTCGGACCTGAGAGCCTGTGAGGAAATTCCCGGGACGACGCACGTTATCATGCACATCCAGCCGCCCGATGACCCCGAGTTGCTGCGCCGCTTCGCCAAAGAGGGCATGCCCAATTTCCGCTGAGGCCGGCCGTTTGCGCGGTCGGCTCGGTCGCTGTAGCCGAAGGCGCCGGACGGCGGGACCGCCCGCGAAGCCGCGCCGCGCCGTTGCATGCGCAAGCGAAGCTGTTATCCGTCGGGCTGGATTCGAAGAGGAGATGCGCCGCCATGAATGACAGCTCGAAGAACGCAGCCCCGGCGCCGGGGACCGACTTCATCCGCCAGATCGTCACCGCCGACCTGCAAAGCGGTAAGCATTCGTCCGTGTGTACCCGTTTTCCCCCCGAGCCCAACGGCTATCTCCACATCGGTCACGCCAAGTCGATTTGCCTCAACTTCGGCATCGCGCGCGAGTTCGGCGGCGTCTGCCACCTGCGCTTCGACGACACCAACCCGGCCAAGGAGGACGTCGAATACGTCGACTCAATCCAAGAAGACGTGCGCTGGCTCGGCTTCGATTGGGCCGACAAGATGTTCTATGCCTCGGACTACTTCGAGCGGCTCTACCAGTTCGCCGTCGAGCTGATCCGCAAGGGCAAGGCCTTCGTCTGTCACCTCAGCGCGGAGGATACCCGCGCCTACCGTGGCACGCTCACCGAAGCGGGCAAGAACAGTCCCTATCGCAACCGTTCGGTGGAAGAGAACCTGGCGCTGTTCGAGCAGATGCGCCGGGGCGAGCTGGCGGAAGGCACCTGCGTCCTGCGCGCCAAGGTCGACATGGCCTCGCCCAACATCAACATGCGTGATCCGGCCGTGTACCGCATCAAGAAAGCTCACCACCATCGCACCGGCGATGCCTGGTGCATCTACCCGATGTACGACTTCGCCCACGGTCTCTCGGACGCCATCGAGGGCATCACCCACTCGATCTGCACGCTCGAATTCGAGGATCACCGCCCGCTCTACGATTGGTTCCTCGATCAGCTCGACGTTCCCTGCCACCCGCAGCAGATCGAGTTCGCCCGCCTGAACCTGACCTATACCGTACTCAGCAAACGCAAGCTGCTGCAACTCGTGCGCGACGGGCACGTCGAGGGTTGGGATGACCCGCGTATGCCCACCCTGGCCGGCTATCGCCGGCGCGGCTACACCCCCGAAGCGATTCGCACCTTCTGCGACCGCATCGGCGTGGCCAAGGCCAACAGCACCGTCGATGTCGCTATGCTCGAACACGCTATCCGCGAGGACCTCAACCGGCGCGCCCCCCGGGTCATGGCCGTGCTCAAGCCCCTGAAGGTAGTCATCGATAACTATCCGGAGGACCGGGTGGAGGAGCTGGAGGCGGTCAACAATCCGGAGGACGCATCCGCGGGTACGCGCCGGGTGCCGTTTTCTCGGATCCTGTACATCGAAGAGGACGACTTCCGTGAAACGCCGCCGCCGAAGTACTTCCGCTTGTCGCCGGGCAAGGAGGTGCGTTTACGTTACGCCTACTTCATCACCTGCCAGCGCGTGGTGAAGGACCCGGCCACGGGCGAGGTTGTCGAGGTGCACTGCACCTACGACCCCGCCACCCGCGGCGGCGATGCCCCGGATGGCCGCAAGGTGAAGAGCACGCTCCATTGGGTGTCGGCAGCTCACGCCCTCAGCGCCGAGGTTCGGCTTTACGACCGGCTCTTCGCCAAGGAGTTTCCCGACCGCGAAGAGAACTTCCTCGACGCTGTCAATCCGAACTCGTTGGTAGTTATCGAGGGCTGCAAGATCGAGCCCGCGCTCGCCGCCGGAAAGCCGGGCGACCGTTTTCAATTCGAGCGCCAGGGCTACTTCAGCGTCGACCCGAAACGCTCGCAACCCGGCGCCCCGGTCTTCAACCGCATCGTCTCCTTGAAGGACACTTGGGCCAAGATCGCGCAGCGCGGCACCTGACATGCCGGGAAGCGCCGACCGGCGCAAAGTGCACGATCGCGCGGCTGATTTCGCGTTAGTCCCACGCCCGCTTGACTACGTAGGCGCTCATCGGATGGGTTTCGAGGCGGCTGAAGTCGATGAAGCGCTCGCAGCTTTCCATCATGCG
The DNA here is from genome assembly GCA_016210005.1 of Deltaproteobacteria bacterium. Taxonomy (NCBI): domain Bacteria; kingdom Pseudomonadati; phylum Myxococcota; class Myxococcia; species Deltaproteobacteria bacterium. The sequence continues at coordinate 4,465 of JACQVA010000162.1, forward strand.
GCGCTGGTGTTCGGCCAGTTGCTCGGCCGTATCGGCTGCGTAGAACACCATTGGATCGGTAGCCGCCGCCGCCGGAAAGGCTTCCTCGACGATGGCGACCCAGGGCGGCGCGTCGTTGGTGACCGGCCTTATCAGCACGTTCTGGACATATAGGAACGTGCTCTGCGTCTCGATGGCGACGCGCGTGTGAAAACCCTGCCAGCGCTCCAGCCACTCCGCATAAGCCAGGGAGTCCGGCTTTTCGAGAAAGGCTACCGTGTACAGCCCGGGAACGCGCTCGCCGAGCGGGGCGACGTGCTGGGTGTTGACGATCGGGACTGACTCCAGCGTGAGGTAGCCCGCCAGGCGCGAGGTCTGGCTCGCCAACACTTGCTCGCACGGGCCGCGGTTGAGCGCGGTGTCCAACCAGACCGATACCACGGCGGTAGGGTCGAGCCGCGACATTCGCAGCCCCGGTACCGCCCGTTCGTCGGCGAGGATCACGCTCAGCCCGCGGGCACCGAGATCGCTCAGCCGGCGGGCGCTGTGACCGAGCAACTGCTGCCTGAATTGGTCGATGGTGACCGCCGCTTGCTTCCAGAGCACGTACGTCAGTTTTTCCATCTTGGCCTCCCTGTGCGCCGGCGTAGCACGAGCGCCGCCGCAGTTGTAGTCGGCGCTCGCCGGCTGCGGCTCTTCTTCTATGTGGTCGGCGGCTCACAGTACGAACCCGCGATGGCCCCGCGGTTGTCGGCTGTGCCCTTGCCCGGCGCCGCCAGGGCGCTGGTATGGTTCGTTGCGCAGCCGAAAGTGCTGTGTTACGAACGGCGCCGGAGTGCACGATGGAGCAACCGGATTTCGATAAGCGCGGCGGGCTGGTCACCGTAGTCACGCAAGACGCCGACAACGGTGAGGTGTTGATGCTCGCTTACATGAATCGTGCGGCCTGGGAGCGCACGCTCGCCACCGGTACCGCCTGTTATTACAGCACCTCGCGCCAACAGCTGTGGGTGAAGGGCGAGACCTCCGGCAACACTCAGGAAGTGGTTGAAGTGCGTATCGATTGCGATGCCGACGCGGTGCTGCTGAAGGTGCGCCAGCGCGGCCCTGCCTGCCACGAAGGCTATCGCAGCTGCTTCTTCCGCGTGGCTGAGTCGGCGGGCTGGCGTGTGGCCGCAGAACGCCTGCGTGATCCGGCCGAGATGTACGGGGCAAACGCCTGAGGCGGCCGCGGCTTCCCGCCCGCGCGCGAGCATCACCCGCTCTGTTTGTGACGTAATGAAGTTGCTGAAGCTCGGAGTCCCCAAGGGTAGCCTGGAAGCGGCGACCATCGAGTTGTTTCGCAAGGCCGGCTGGAAGATCAGCGTCAGCGAGCGCAGCTACTTCCCGCGCATCGACGACGACGCCATTCGCTGCTCGCTGGTGCGGGCGCAGGAGATGTCGCGCTACGTCGAGGACGGCACCTTCGACGTCGGCATCACCGGCAGGGACTGGATCCTCGAAAACGATTCGCAGGTCGAGCCGGTGTGCGACCTGGTGTATTCCAAGGCCAGCTTCCGGCCCACCCGCTGGGTATTGGTCGTACCGGAGGATTCGCCGGTACGGGTGCCGGCCGACTTGCGCGGCAAGCGCATCGCCACCGAACTGGTGCGCTACACCCAACGCTACTTCGCCGAGCAGAACATAGCGGTCGAGGTCGAGTTCTCCTGGGGGGCCACCGAAGCCAAGGCCGCCGACGGCTTGGTCGACGCTATCGTCGAAGTCACCGAGACCGGTTCGACCTTGCGCGCCAACTCCCTGCGCATCGTCTGTGAGCTGTTCCAGTCCAACCCCCAGGTGATCGCCAACCGCACGGCGTGGGCCGACTCGTGGAAGCGCGAGAAGATCGAGCAGCTCAGCTTGCTGCTGCAAGGGGCGCTGGCGGCGGAGGACAAGGTCGGCATCAAGATGAACGTGCCCAAGGCCAACCTGGAGGAGGTCATCGCGATGATTCCGAGCCTGACTGCACCGACCGTGTCGCCACTGTATCAAACCGGGCAGCTCCACGGCGTCGAGTGGTACGCGCTCGAGAGCGTGATCAGCGAGCCGGTGGTGCGCGAACTGATTCCAAAACTCATCAAGCATGGGGCCGTCGGTATCATCGAATACCCGCTCAATAAGGTGGTCGGATGAAGCGAAGACAATGGCTGGTAGTGGCCGTGGCAACCGCGCTGGTGGGTGGCTGCTCGGGATTGGACGCCGAAACCCGGGCGCGCGAAGCGGCGGACAAGATCAAGGCGTCGATTGCCGACCTCGAGGCCAGGGCGCTGGAGCAGAAGGTTGACCCCGCCGACGTCAAGGCGGCACAGGCGGTGTTGACCACGCTCAATGAGTATCAGGGCGAGGTCAATGGCCAGCTCGATGCGGTAACGGTGAATTCGATCGAGGCGTTCCAACGCGCCAAGGGCCTGAGAGCCGACGGTATCTTGAACGAGCAAACCAAACGCCTGCTGCAAGAAGCGGCCGGCAAGGACCAGTCGTAAAGCCGCGCCAGCCACGGGGGCGCCTGTATAGTCGACCTTGTCTGGTTGCGCGAGGAACCCCGCGCGGCGGTCAGCCGGCGGTGGCTTCCTCGGCTTGGTAACCGAGGGCGTTGAGGAAGGGGATCTTCTCGCCGGCGGGCATGATGTAGACGCCCTCCCAGCCGCAGACCTCTTCACACAGCCGGCAGCCGACGCAGGTCTTCTCGTTGACCTCGACCTGCCCGAGATATTCCGGCCCGTTGTTCGGCGACGGGTAGAGGCAGTCGAACGGGCAGACGTCGACGCAGACGCCGCAGCCGTTGCAGTTCTCGGGATGCACCACGGCGATCGGCCGCTCGTGCTTCTTCAACACGTGCGTCATGTTGCCGTAGGTGTCGTAGATGGCGTCGTCCGGGCAGATCACTCCGCAGGCGCCGCAGTCGATGCACATCGACGGCTCGATGAAAAAGACCATGCGCGGATCGCCGCTGATGGCCTTGGTCGGGCAGCGCTTCTCGCAGGCCGTGCAACCAGTGCACTTCTCGGCCACTATGGTAAACGGCATCGCGCTACTCCTGCATCTTGCGCAGGATCTCGTTCTGGCGGCCCTCGGCGATCAGCTTGTCGTTCTTGCGGGCTTCGCGAAATCCCAGGTAGGTGAAATAGCCAATCAGAAACATCATCCCGACGATCGGGATGTTGTCAGGGGCCATGGCAATTTCCAAGAACAGACTCAACGCCGACGGTTCGTGCACTGCTTACTCCTTCGCACGCGGCGGACGCTACCAACCGCTCCCGGCTGTGTCAAACCACCCCCGCCTGAGCGCGGCGGGTGCGCAGTGCGGCCTGCACCCGCGCCACGTCCTCAGCCTCGAAACGAAAGCCGCGGAACATCACCAGCCCGACCAGGTGCACCGCCGCCTGCAACGGCCCGAGCAACATGACCAGCCACCACATGGTGCCGGGGGCCTGCGGCTGCCCGGCGACGTAGCCGACGGCTTCGAGCAAGCTGCCGCTGAGCAGGATGCCGATGGCGCTGCTGGTCTTGAGCCCGAGGGTCCAAATGCCGAAGTAGGCACCCTCGCGCCGCTCCCCGGTTTGCAGCTCGTCGAGATCGATGACGTCGATCGCGCTCGACATCACCAGCGTCACCGAGCCGGCGACGGCCCCGCCGGCAAGCACGAACAGCAGCATCGCTAAGTGGGCGCCCGGTGGCACAATCAGCCAGCCGAGCGGCGTGAGGCAGCCCGAAGCCAGCCCCACCAGCATCGCCCGCCGCTTGCCTACCCGCCGTGACAAACGCAGCCACAGGGGGAAGGAGCCGGCGAAGCTCAGGGCGAAGGTGAAGGCAATGACCGGAAAGAAATCGTAGAGACCGAGCCGGTACTTGATCACAATCAGTTGTACCGCCTGCCCGAGCGAGCCCGCCGTCGTCATCAAGCAAAAGGTCAAGAACACGACGCGGAAGTCGCGGTTTGCAAAAGTATGGCGCAGGCCGCCAAGGAAATGGCCCAGGCTGGCCGCGGGCGTGCCGGCTCGCCTGCGCTCAGTGACGCCGCACCCGGCCAACAGGCCCGCCGCCGCCATCAGCGCGCCGAGCGCCGCCGCCATCACCGCATAGCCCTGGCGCGCATCGGCAAAGCCCCGGGCGATGGCGATCGGGGCGGTGGCGCCGATGACGCCCCCGAGCACGCCGAATAGGCTGCGAATCTGCACCACCGTGGTGCGCTCGTGGTAGTCCTGCGCCAGCTCCGCCCCCCAGGCGACGTACGGGGTGGCGTAAACGGTGAAGAACGTGAACAGCAGCATGTATACGGCGACCAAGTAGCCGAAGGTCGCCGCCGCGCTGGCGGCTGCCGGCGGGGTGAACAGCAGAAAGAAGCATAGGCCCAGCGGCAGCGCACTGGCGATGACGTAGGGCCGGCGCCGGCCCCAGTGCGAGCGCGTGGTGTCGGAGACGTAGCCCATCACCGGGTCGGTCACCGCGTCCCACAGCTTGCCGATGAAGATGGCCGCCCCCACCAGCGAAGGCGACAGGTGCACCACGTCGGCGTAGAAGAACAGCAAGAACTGGTTGAGCGAGGTGTTCTTGGCCGCGAGCGCGACCTCGCCGCTGCCGTAGAGCAGCTTGGTGCGCAGAGGAACTTCGGGGTGCCCCATCACGGTAATGCTAGCGACGGTGGCCGCCGGACGCCGCTCAACGCCGGCTTTCGAGCAGCGTCTCGACGTAGCGGGCGATGATGTCGGTCTCGATGTTGACCGAGTCGCCGGGCTGCTTGCCGAGCAGGTTGGTGTGTTCTTGCGTGTACGATACCAGTGAGACGGCGAAGCTGGTCGGTGTCTTGTCGATGATCGTGAGGCTGGCGCCGTCGATGGCGACCGGACCCTTCACCACCATGTAGCGCAGCAGCTCCGCGGGCGTACGAAAGCACGCGATGACAGCGTCGGCTTCGGGGGTAAACGATTCGATCGTGGCCACACCTTCCACCACCCCGCGCACGATGTGGCCGCTGAGCCGGTCGTTCGGCCGCACCGAGCGCTCGAGGTTGACGCGGTCGCCGGGTTTGAGCGCTCCGAAGTTGGAGCGCCGATAAGTCTCCGGCATCACGTTGGCCAAGAAACACCCGCCGTCGGTCTCGGCCACGGTCAAGTCGACCCCGTTGATGGCAATCGAGTCGCCGAGCTTGGCATCCGACAACACCAGCGCGGCGCGGATGCGCAGCCGCCCCGAGCCCGCTTCCACGACCTCGCCGACTTCCTCGATGATTCCAGTGAACACGACGCCTCCTCTGATTGCGTTACGAATTGCGATGAAGCCTCTCAGCTAAGGCCTGACCCTGCCCGACTTGTGGCCTCTGGACACGGAGGTTGGATTGCGGTAGACGTACATGCGTGACGGCGGTGGTGGAAGCGGCGGGGTTGGTTTTTCCGGTCGGTGCGATCGATGCGATTCGCATGCGCATCGAGGCC
>JACQVA010000163.1 GCA_016210005.1 Deltaproteobacteria bacterium
ATCTTCCAGCTGCCACACCCGCGTTGCCAGCTGTGAGGTCACCCCAATGTACAGCGTGCCGTTCCGTTTGCTGGCCAGGATGTAACGCAGAACAGCTTGTCCATAGCGCCAATCGCCAAACTGGATTCCCGTTCCGCGCTTTCGCGGGAACGACGGCCATAACACCGAACCACGTTACCCACAAATTTGTCGCGCACCCGTGCCGTAGGCGGATGTTGCGAAATTGCGTTGACATCGCTCGCGGGGCTGTGCCAGGCTGGTATCTCGTCATGGTCACGCCTTGCCACAAGCTCATCGTCCAGATCCCTTGTTACAACGAGGAGGAGCACCTCGCTGCGACGCTGAGGGACTTGCCGCGCACTGTCCCGGGCATCGAGCGGGTGGAGATCCTGGTCATTGATGATGGCTCGACTGACCGCACCTCCGAAATCGCGCGCCGCGGCGGCGCGGATTACATCTTGCGCTTTCCAAATAATCGGGGCCTGGCGCGCACGTTTACCGCCGGCGTCGATGCCTGCTTGCGGCTCGGTGCAGACGTGATCGTCAATACGGATGCCGATCATCAATACGCGGGGGCCGATATCGCTCTGCTCGTCCGGCCGATCCTCGAAGGGCATGCCGAGATGGTGGTGGGGGACCGGAACCCATCTGCCTTGCGCCGCTTCAGCCGCTCCAAGCGCTGGCTGCAGTATTACGGCAGCTTCGCCGTCCGCACTCTCTCCGGTACGAGCATCCCCGACGCCACCAGTGGCTTTCGCGCGCTCAGTCGCAACGCCGCCTTGCGCCTGAACGTCTTCTCCGATTTCACCTACACGCTGGAAACCATCATCCAGGCGGGCAAGAAGCGCCTGCCGGTAACCCATGTGCCGGTCAGCACCAACGAGCCGCGGCGGCCCTCTCAGCTGTTCGCCAGTTCCTGGAGCTACGTGAAACGATCTGCGGGCACGATGCTCCGTATCTATGCGCTGTACGAACCGCTCAAAGTGTTCTCGTACGTCGGCGGCCTGATGATCCTGTTCGGTACCGCGCTCGGGATGCGGTTTCTATACTACTTCTTCACCGCCGGTGGCGCCGGGCACCTGCAATCGTTGATGCTGACGGTGCTGCTCATCATCGTCGGCTTTCAGATCGTGCTGATCGGGCTGGTCGCCGATCTGATCGGAGGCAATCGCTACCTCATCGAGGATCTGCTGTTTCGCATCCGCCGCATGGAGTTGGGCGATCGCACCAATGACATCGAAGCCTGCGCTACCGGCGGCGAACTGCGCAAGGTCGAAGGTGGTCGGCTGTGACCGGCCGCGGTGCCGTGGTATCGGCGCCCACGCAGTTTGCCGGATCTAGCTTTATCCCCGAATGGCCGTGGCAGTGACCGTCGGAGTCGTGACCGCGAGCTGGAATGGCGGCGCGCACACCGACCGATGCATCGCCTCGGTGCGAGAGCAAGCCCTGGCGGCGTGCCGCATCTTCCTGGTCGACAACGCCTCGGGCGCCGCGGAACGGGCTCGCTTGCACGCCGCCTATGGTTCCGACGACGCCATCGAACTCATCGATCTACCCGAGAACCGCGGCTATGCCGGGGGCAACAACGTCGGCATTGAGCGCGCCCTGCACGCCGGCGCTGACTACGTCCTGGTGCTGACGCAGGACGCAACGCTGGCGCCCGGCGCGCTGGCGCGCCTGCTGCAGGCGGCACGGCAATATCCAGCCGCCGGCATCTTGGGCCCCAGAGTCGTGGACCGGCAAACCGGCCGGGAGCAATCGCGCGGCGAGCGGATCGTGCTGCCGCTGCTCTGCCTGCCGCGAACACTGTTGCGCCACCGGGGCCACCGCCGCGAACCGTACCCGGTCTCGGGTCTACTCGGGTGCGCCTTGCTGTTGACGCGCCGCTGCCTCGATGGTGTCGGTGCCTTCGATCCCGAATTCTTCGCCTATTACGAAGAAGTCGATTTGTGTCTGCGGGCGCGCCGCGCCGGCTTCGAGCTGCGCTGCGTTCCCCAGGCGCTGGTGACCCACGACGGCCTGCGGGGCTTTGGCAGCGGTTTCACGCCGTTGAGCGCCGAGCTGAAGAGCCGCAACCTCCTCCAACTCGTCCGCAAGCACGGCCGCTGGCGTGACTGGCTCGGCTTCTGGCCGCTCTACGCGGCGCTGATCGCCAGCAGCATGGCCTGGTACGCAGCCCAGGGGCGCCGCGAGATCGTCCGGGCTCTCGGCCGAGGCGTGCGGCAGGGCTGGTATGGCGAGACGGGTGGGCCGTCTTCGGCCACGCCAGCGGTCTAACGCGACATGCGGGTTGCCATCGGTGCGGTGTTGGGAACCTTGGGAGGTCCCGCGACCTATGCGCGGGAACTCGTCCACGCCCTAGCTGCCAGCGAAGCCGACACCGAGTTCATCGTCATCACTGATGCCCCGCAGGCCATTCGGCAAGCGCGCCGAAACCTCACCGTGGTCAAGGCCCCGCTGCCCGGTCCCTTCGCCCTGCCGCTGTGGGACCACGTCGTCGTCCCGCTGCTCGCCCGCCGTCATCGTCCGGACGTTTATCACGGCACCAAGGGGGTCTTACCGCGCCGGCTCGGCTGCCAACAAGTAGTGAGCATTCACGACTTGGCGGTCTACCATTTTCCCGAGACCTTCGCCCGCCCGCAGCGCTGGCAGCAGCGCTGGGAGCTGCCGTGGGCGGTCCGGCGTGCCGCCCGGGTTATCGCCGACAGCCAGCACGCGCGGCGGGATATCGTGGCCCACTTCGGACTTGACCCCGGGCGCGTGGTCGCCATCCCCTTGGGCGCGTCGCCGGTGTTCGGCGCGCAACCCGCGGCCGACGAGTCCGCAATCGTCGCTCGCCTGCGTCTGCCGTCGCGCTTTCTCCTCTATGCCGGCACGATTCAGCCGCGCAAGAACATCGAGCTGCTGGTCGAGGCCTTCAGCGGCTGGGCCGGAGCGGCAGACTGGCAGCTGCTGATTGCCGGACGCCGGCGCCCGACCTATCGTCCGGAAATGATCGACCACCCGCCGCCACGTGTGCGCCTCCTAGGGGCGGTGTCGGACACGGAGTTGGCGGTGCTCTATCGACACGCCCGCGCCCTGATTAGTCCGTCGGCTTACGAAGGCTTCGGCTTGTCGCTGCTTGAAGCCATGAGTTGCGGCTGTGTTGTAGTGGCCGGCGCCAACAGCGCGGCGGTTGAATTAGTCAGCGGTGCAGGCATGCTGTTGGATCGGCTGGACGTGACGGCGATTCGCGCAACCTTGGACATACTGGCGGCCGACCAACAGCGCTGCGAGCAACTGCGCGCTGCTGGTTTGGCGCGCTCGGCCGACTTCTCCTGGCCGCGCACGGCCAGTGCCACCATGGCTGTGTACCGCGCTGTCGCCGCGGAGGGTCGATGAGCGCCGACTCGCACATGCCCAGCGTGGCGGTGATCGTGCTGAACTGGAACGGTACCGCGGACACCATCGAATGCCTCACCAGTCTGCGGCAGAGTACTTACCCGCGCGCCGAGATCGTCGTCGTCGACAACGGCTCGTGCCCGTCGCCGCGAGCCCGCATCCAGTCCGAGTTCCCGTCGGTGACCTACCTGGAGAACCCGCGCAACCTCGGTTACGCCGGCGGCAACAACGTCGGGCTGCGTTACGCCGTGCAGCATAATCACGACTACGCCTTCGTTCTCAACAACGACACCTGCGTAGAGCCAGGATTTCTATCGGCAGCGGTAGCGGTGGCCGAGCGCGATCGGCGCATCGCCGCGGTCGGCGCCAAGGTGCTGGCGTTTGAGGACCCCGGTACCGTGTGGGTGGCCTACGGCAAGTTGATCTATCGCAAGGGGTTGGTACGGCTGGTGGGCTACTACAAGCCGGACAACGGCCGCTTCGACAAACAGCGTGACGTCCATTGGGTGCCGGGCACGGCCGCGCTGTTGCGCCGCAGCGCCATCGAGCAGATCGGGCTCTTCGACGAAATGTTCTTCGCCTATCACGAGGACGTTGATTGGTGCACCCGCGCGCGCGCGCAGGGCTGGCGCGTGGTTTACGCCCCCAGCGCAACCGTGTTGCACAAGGGACACCGCAGCACCGGCGGCAAGGCTTACGTTAGCCCACGGCAATACCTCTCCGGGCGCAACATGGTCTTGTTCGTGTGCAAACACGCCAACTGGTATCAGCGCATCAAGTTCACCACCTTTCAGGTGACCACGCTGCCGCTTCAGTACCTCTGGCGCTGCCTCAGTGGCGAGCAGCGCGGTGTGGTCCTGAAAGCGCGCGGGATGTTGGATGCCCTGCGCGGCCGGCCCATACCGCTCGCCGAACTGGGGCTGCAATGAACCCCGGGGCGACGCCGCCGCGCGTGGCGGTTGTTGTACTGAACTGGAACCGCACGGCTGACACCATCGAGTGCCTTGCGAGCCTTGCTCGGGTCACCTATCCGGGGGCCGAGATCGTAGTGGTCGACAACGGCTCACGCCCCTCGCCACGCGAGCAAGTCCTGGCGCAGTTTCCCTCGGTGACCTATCTGGAAAACCCGCACAACCTGGGTTACGCCGGCGGCAACAACGTCGGCCTTCGCTACGCCCTTGCCCACGGCCACCAGTACGTCTGCGTGCTCAACAACGACACCGTGGTGGAGCCGGATTTCCTGCGCGCGGCTGTCGCCGCGGCGGAGAGTGATCCGCGCATCGCGGTGGTCGGCGTCAAGGTCCTGGCCTTCCGCGATCCCTCGAAGGTGTGGGTGGCCTACGGTAAGCTTACCTATGGGCATGGGCTGGTTCAGCTCGTCGGCTTCTACGCCGACGACAGCCGCTTCGCGGTCGCATGCGACGTGGATTGGGTTCCCGGCACCGCCCTGCTATTGCGGCGCAGCGCCTTGGAGCAGATCGGGCTGTTCGATGAGGAGTTCTTCGCCTATCACGAGGACGTGGACTGGTGCACTGCGGCGCGCGAGGCGGGTTGGCGTGTGGTCTTCGCACCGAGCGCGCGAATCCTGCACAAGGGTCATGGCACCTCCGGGCAGGGATACGTCACGCCGCGCCAGTATTTGTCCGGCCACAACATGGTGCTGTTCGTCCGTAAGCACGCCCGCTGGTATCAAGCGCTGCGTTTCTTGGCGGCGCAGCTGGCGGCGCTGCCGCTGCAATACCTGACTCGCCGGTGGCGAGGAGAGCAGGCCGGAGTGTTTCTGAAGATTCGTGGCATGTTGGACGCGCTGCGAGGCCGGCCGTTGCCGCTGGAGGAGTTGGGCTTGCGGTGATGAGCTGGTTGCCTTGCGCGGCCTCCGCCTGAGATGAGCTTTACCTACTACAACGTGCGTACCAACGTGGATCCGAGCCAGGAGTTCTGGATTCACAATGCCGACAGCGTCGAGGATGAAGTAGCGCTGTGCGCCTACGAAACCACCCTGGAAGTCGTGCAGGCCGCGCTCCCGCGGCAGGGCGCGATCGTCGACGCCGGGTGCGGTCTGGCCCGCTGGGTGATCTACCTGCGCCGGGCCGGCTTCCCGGTTATCGGTCTCGATCTCTCGCCGCAGCCCCTGGCCTGTGCGCGCCGGGCCGTTGGCGCGCTGCCGCTGCTCGCCAGCAATACGGTGCACCTGCCGTTCCGTGATGGAGCGCTGGCGGCGGTGCTTTCCTTCGGCGTGATCGAGCACTTCGAGGCTGGCCCACAGGTGGCGCTACGCGAGTTGTGGCGGGTGCTGCGGCCGGGTGGCGTGGCGATCGTTGCCGTGCCGTACAATAACTACTTCCGCCGCCTGCTGATAAATCACCTGCGGCGCTTGCGCGACTGGCAGAAGCGGCGCGCTCGGTTGCCGCTGCAGTTTGCCGAGTACCGTTTCAGCGCCGGCGAGCTGCGGCGGTTCTTACAGGAGACTGGCTTCGAGGTCGCGGCCATGCACCCGGACGATTTCCGCCTGCCGCTGGGTAAGGGCCTGTTCGCCGACTCCGGCGTGTTCTTCGGCTACCGCACCGGGCTCTATGACGTTAAGCCCGGCCATCGCCACTGGCAGATGAACGGCCGCGGCCGCTTGGTCAAGACGGTCTTGGACCGGCTTTCGCCCTGGTGGACCGCCGGCGGCGTGCTGGCGGTGGCTTACGCCCGCAAGTAAGTTAATCCTATGCGCGTCGCCGTCGTCATCCCGATGTGGAATCAGCTGGAGCTGACGCAGCGCTGCCTGCGGAGCGTCGCCGCCCTCAAGCGGCCCGCCGACCAGGTGATCGTCGTCGACAACGGCTCCGCCGATAATGCGCGCAATGGGTTGCAAGCGAGTTGGCCGGACGTCGTGGTCGAGCGGCTGGAGTGCAATCGCGGCTTCGCCGGTGGCTGCAACGCCGGCATCAGGCGCGCGCTGGCGGAAGGCGCGGACGCCGTCTTGCTCCTGAACAACGACGCGATCGCCGCCCCGACTCTGCTCGACGAATTGCTCGCCGTCCTCAACCAGCATCAACGGATCGCAGCGGTCGGCGCCAAGACGCTGACCGATGAGTCGCCCCCGCGCATTCATGCGGCGTACGGAGTGGTGACGTTTCACGGCTCGCTGGTTCGAGTTGAAGGCTGGCTGGAGCCCAGCATCGACAAATTCAGCCAGACGCGCGACGTCGACAGCGTCAGCGGCGCCGCCATGCTGCTGCGGCGCAGTGCGCTGGCGGCGATCGGGCTCTTCGACGAGGACTTCTTCGCCTACCACGAGGACGTGGACTGGTGCGCCCGCGCGCGGCGCTACGGCTGGCGCATTCGCTACGCCCCGGCCGGGCTGGTATATCACCGCATGCATGCGTCCACCGGAGGCGGATACGTGAGCCCGATCACCTACTTGATCGCCCGCAACAGCGTGCTGTTCGTGCGCAAGAACGCCAGCGCGCGGCAAAAGGCCACCTTCGCGGTCTACACCCTGGGCAACCTGCTCAAGGAAGCCGTCTACCGTTGTCGAATGCGCGAACTCGCGGGCTACCGGCTGCGCTTGCGCGGGTTGCGCGACGGACTGCTCGGCCGGCCGGTACCGCTGCGCGCGCTCGGACTGTCGGCATCCCCGAGCACTGAAGGGTCTTCGGCGGCGAAATGATGGAGCAGCAGTGACAACTCCCAAGGTGGCGATCGTCATCCTCAACTGGAACGGCCGCGACGACGTGCTCAACTGCGTCGCTACGCTGCCTCGCCTGACCTACCCGAACTACGTGGCGACGGTGGTGGATAACGCTTCGAGCGACGGCAGCGTGGCGGCGTTGCGCGAGCGCTTTGCGCAGCAGCGCGTGCTGGTGATGGAGAAGAACCTCGGCTTTTGCGGCGGTAACAACCGCGGTATACAAGACGCCTTGGCCCAGGGTGCAGAGTACGTGCTGTTGCTGAACAACGACACCGAACTCCATCCGCAGCTGGTGACCGAGCTGGTGCGCGCCGCCGAAACTGACCCGCAAATCGCCGCAGTCGGAGCCAAGAATCTGCGTATGGAGAATCGGGCGGAAGTCTGGGGAGCGTACGGCGAGCTGACCTACGGCAAGGAATTGGTGCGGGTCGTTGGACAGGACGCGGTCGACGGCCCCGCCTTCAGCGGCATGCGCGACGCCGACTGGGTTATCGGCAACGGCATCATGATGAGCCGTAAAGCCATCGAGGCCGTGGGTGGTTTCGACGAAGGCTTTTTCGGCTACCACGAAGATGTCGACTGGTGCATGCGTGCCCGCAAGCAAGGCTTTCGCATCGTCTTCAATGGCGATGCCGTCATCTATCACAAAGGGTTTGGGGCGGCGCATCCGGGCCGGCCGATCCCCTTCCCGGTGCTGTACTTCCTGGGCCGCAACGGCATCTTCTTCGCCCGCAAGCACGGAACGCTTTGGCAACGCGCCCGCTTGACCGTGCTCTTCTTCGCCGACCTGACACGGCTGCTGATCGCGGGGGTGATACGGCGCGAGCGGCTCAAGCCCTACCTGTGGCTGCTGCGCGGTTTCGTCGATGGCGTCACCGGGCGCTTACCACTGCGAGCACTGAAGCTGCAGTAGGGCGCAGCGGCAATGCCCTTTGCCATCTACGTCCCGTTCTTTCCCGGTCACGAGCCTAATGTGATTTTCAGCCGCGAGGCCGAGATTGCCGACTACTCGGCGTATCTCGCCCTGGCCGAGCAAACGACCTCGGCCGCGGTGTTCGAGGCGGAAGTGCCGGCTGACGGACCGGTCGTCGATGCCGGCTGCGGCGGCGGCCGCTGGCTGGTGCGCCTCCATCAGCGTGGCCGCCGCATGATCGGCTTGGACATGCACCGGCCGGTGCTGCAGCACCTGCGCGAGCAGGCGCCGGCGGTGCCGGTGCTCTGCGCAGCGGTGACGGCGCTGCCGTTCCAGGCCGACGCGCTGGCGGCGCTGATTTCGCTCGGCGTCGTCGAACACACCGAAGCCGGGCCGGCGGCGGCACTGCGCGAGTTTGCCCGCGTCCTGCGTCCGGGCGGCCGCTTACTATTGTCGGTTCCCTTCAACAACCTGCTGCGGCGACTGGTGGTGAACCATTGGTATCGGCGCTACAACAGCCGGTGGGCCGGGCGCGGCTACTACTTTGTCGAGTACCGCTTCACGCGCCGTGAGATTCTGGCTGCGCTGCGCCGCGCCGGAATTCGTCCCCTGAGCTGCCACCCGCACGATCTCAAGCCGCCACACAACGTCGGCCTGGTGGCGGACCTCAACATGCTGTCGATTCGCTTCGAGCAAGAGGGCGCCGCCCTGCGGTTGCGCCTGCCGCACGGTGGCGAGTGGCGCTTGCAAGGCTGGCGGGCGTTGGCGGCGCGACTGCTGTATCGGTTCTCGCCTTGGCTGGGTGCGGCCGAAATCCTGGTGGTGGCGGAGAAGCCAGGAGCCTCACGGTGAGCACCCCGCGCCGTCTGCTGTCGAACACCGCTGTGGTGGTGGCGGGCGCGGCGGTCCAGCGGCTGCTGCATTTTTGCACCACCGTAGTGCTGGCGCGCGGCCTCGGCCACGAACAATTCGGCATCTACTCGTTCGTCGCGGCGTACATGTTCATCTTCACCTTTCTGGTCGATCTCGGTTTTGAACGGGTCATCACCCGCGAGATCGCCCGGCAGCCGAAGCGCGCCGGTGAGTTGATCGGCACCGGCTTCGCCATCCGTGGCGTCTTGTCCGTGGTGGTGGCGGCGTTGGCTATCGCAGTGGCGTGGGCGCTGGGTCTGCCGCAGCTGGCGCAATGGTGCGTGCTGCTGGCTGCTTTGGGCATGCCGCTGTCGATCGAAATACTGGTCCGGGGCTTCTTCCAGACGCGCTTCGCTATGCACTACGTCTACCTCCTCACGCTGCCAGGGCAGCTGGCGTTCGTCGCCCTTGCCGGGGTCGTGATTTGGCTCGGTGGCGACGTGCGGGCGGTGATGGCGGTGTCGCTCGTCACCGGTGTGCTGACGGTGGCTTTGATCCTGCGCGTCGCGCTGCCGCAGATCGGGGTGGTCTGGCGCCCCAATCCGGCGCTGCTGCGCTATCTCTGGCGCGAGTCGTGGGAGTTGGGAGCGGTGACGCTGCTGCTGCTTATCAGCATGCGGCTGGATCAGCTGCTGCTGTATTGGCTACGGGGTGTGCACGAGGTGGCACAGTACTCGGTGGCGGTGAAGGTCACCGAGGCGCTCAACCTGATTCCCGAGTCGGTGATGGTGACGGTATTTCCGTTGTTGGCGGCGACTGAGCGCTCCGCACCGGAGCGTTTCCGCCGCATCTATCAGCTGGCGGTCCGTTACTTGGTGGCGCTGGTACTGCCGGTAGCGCTGGTGCTGACGCTGGCCCGCGACGCCCTGATTGCCGTGCTGTTCGGGGATGCTTACGCCGGGGCCGCTGGAGCGCTGGTTCTACTGGCGTGGTGGATGTTCTTCTCCTACACCGCGGCGGTGTACCTGAATCTGATGATCGTGCACAGCCAGCAGCGCATCATGGCGGTGGTCAGCGCTATTGCGGTTGCCGTGAATATCACGCTCAACTTGTTATTGATCCCACGTTGGGGCGCCGCAGGCGCCGCCGCCGCCAACCTGGTGAGCAGCGCGACCAGCTTCGTGGCGTTCGCTTTGGCGCCACAGACGCGGGCGATCATGCAGGTCTGCTGTGCCGAATCCGTACGGCCGCTGGCGGCAGTGCTGGCCACCGGCGTAGTCGTGTGGCTGCTGGCAGCGCCTCAGTGGCAACTGGCCGCAGCCGTACCGCTGTACGTCACCGCCCTCGTCATTACCGGCGGCATTGATCGGCGCGATTGGGCGTGGGTAAACCGGCTGCGGGAGCCGACAGCCTGAGCGCCGGGGAAGCCTGCTGATGCGCCGAGCACTCCTGCCCATTGCCGCCGTCGCGATGTTCACCGGGGCCGCCGTGCTCTACCACCAGCTGGCCCGCCCGCGGGTGAACCTCCCGAGTGAGCGAGCGCTCAAGCCATATTACCGCTTGGTGGATGTCGTCGTGCAGGGTGCTCCAGGGCAGGGCAGGGTGGAAACGCATGATTTACCCGCGGCGGCGATCACGGACGAAACTCGCTACGTGCTCGCCGCTCCACGCCACGCTCGTGTCCTGTTGCAGACCCGAGTGGGCGTGCCGGCCGACGGCCGCCTCGTACTCTCCGCCCCAGTACCGGAAATCCTAGAGCCGGCCTCACGCATTGTGATTATGCCGCAAGCCCGCATCGGCGGCCGGTGGACCAAGCTGCCCGTGCAGGTCGTCGGCGCGGAGGCAATCGAGGGCCGGCAGTTCCTGCGGGTTGAACTCGAGCTGCCCGGGCCGGCACGCGGAGCGCAGGTTGACGTGCACGTCGACGGCTATGTGCCGGCCGAAGGAAGCACGAGCAGCGTGCGAACCGCGGTGCTGCCAATTCCACCGGGCGCTGAAATGGAATTGGCTTTCGGAATTCTGGAGCCGGCGTGGAGTCAGGGTAGCGTCTCGTTCTCCGTCAGCGCTTGCGAGCAGGCAGACTGCGCCGTGATGTCTTCCGATACACTCGACCCCGGCCGTAGCAGCGGGCAGGGTTGGCAGCATCGCCGGCTCTCGCTTGCCGCGCTGGCTGGCAAGAGCGTCGCCTTCGTGTTTGACACCGCCCATGCGGCGGCGAGTGAGCGGGCGTTCTCTTTCCCGGTGTGGGCCAACCCAACTGTGTATGTTCCATCGGCTCGTAGCCGCGACGATGTGAACGTGATCTTGCTGTCGATCGACACGCTCAGAGCGCAACAGCTGCCAAGCTACGGCTGCCGCTACGACACCGCGCCTTTCATTGCGGAGACCTTCGGCAACGGCGGGGCGACCTTCGAGCGGCTGGTGGCCGCCTCTGCCACCACCCCGCCGTCCCACATGACGATGTTCACGGCGGTGCAGCCGTGCGTGCATGGCGTGAAAGGCGGGCTCGAGGTCATCCCGCCGTGGCTGGTTACCGTAGCCGAGGTGCTGCGGGCGGCGGGATTCGAGACCGGCGCCGTGACCGAAGACGGGGCCCTGGGAATGAGCCCGAGCTTTCGCCGCGGATTCAACACCTACAGTGAAAACAAGAGCGCTGACGTCTGGTTTCCCGAAGGGCAGGTTGATCTCACCTTCAGAAAGGCGGCGCAATGGCTGGCGCAGAACCGGGATCGGCGCTTCTTTCTGTTTCTGCACACCTTTCAGGTCCACGCCCCCTACGCCCCGCCGGCAGCCTACCAACATCTGTTCACCAAGGGTGATGCCGCCACTCGGGGCGAGCCGTCGCCACCGCCAAACCGTGATCTGATCGCTTACAGTCAGGAGATGCGCTACACCGACGATGAGCTGCGCGCGCTGTTGGCTGCGCTCGCGGCCGAGGGGCTAGGCGCCAACACCATCTTCATCCTGCTCTCCGACCACGGCGAGGAGTTTCGCGAACATGGGCTGCAAGGACATGGCGACCAGCTCTACGAGGAGGTGTCGCACGTGCCGCTGATGTTGTGGGGACCGGGGCACATACCGGCGGGGCGCCGCATTCGTGTTCCCGTCGGGCACGTCGATCTGATGCCGACGATTTTGGAGCTCGCGGGAGTGAAGGGGGCAGGGCAGGGGACCGGCACGAGCCTGGTAAGCCTGCTACGAGACCCCGCCGCCGAGGCGGCGCTGGCGCCGCGCGCGCTCTTCGCCGAGGCCGCGCTGCCGAGCTTCGAGCAGCCCCATCGCCGGCCCACGTACATGATGCAAATCGGCACGAGGAAGTTCCTGCGCTCCTGGCGCGGCGGGCTGCCGGTGTACGAGTGCTACGATCTTGCAGCCGATGCCGGCGAACTGCGTAACCTCTGTGCCGCCAGCGGGAAGCCCACGGACAAGCTGGCCGAGCGTCTCGATCACTACGAAGAGGATTGCCGCGCCCAACTCGCCGGCCTGGCGCAGCGGGCCGCGCAGCCGGTGGGCGTGGCCCCGGCCGAGGTCCATCTAGCCCCCGAGCACGAGGAGAAGCTGCGGGCACTCGGCTATCTGCCGTAAGCGTGCTCAGTCCCCCCGCCGCAGTTGCCGGATCACGCGCGCGGGATTGCCTGCCACCACCGTGTAGGGTGGAACACTTTCCGTGACAACGGCACCGGCACCGACGATGGCACCCCGGCGCAGCGTGACGCCCTTGAGTATGGTGGCGCGCAGCCCGACCCAAACGTCGTCCTCGATCACGACGGGGGCGCTGGCGTACGTGACGCCCCCGATCGGCCCAGGATGTGGGGTCAGAGCGAAAGGGTGGACATCATTGTCGAAGATGTTGCCGCCAATCCAACAGTGATTGCCGATGGTAACCGAGCGCGCCACGCCGATGACCTGCTGGCCGAAGAAGGTGATGTGGTTCTTCAGCGTGAGACAGGCCGGATCGGTGGCGCTGCCGGCGAGCACGAAGTGCATGTTCGACCCGAACTGCACACCTTCGCCGATGTCGATTATGCCGTCGCCGTCGATCCGGGGCGCGGCCCCCTCGAGCCGTAGCCCGTCACCCAGCCCGCGGCAGCGGTAGCGCAAGGCCGGCTCGTAGATGAGGAACTGGGCCAGGAACGAGCGCAGGTTGGATAGTAGCGGCTGGGCGTGGAAAAGCACGCTGCACAGCGCCGATTGGGCAGGATTAAGGTCGGCCATGCTCTGCCTGCGCCAGGGTTCAGCCGCCCGCGGCGGTGTCGGCATCCGGCCTGCGGCCAACCAGCTGCGCGGGATTGCCTGCCGCGATCCCGCCGGGCGGCACATCTTCAGTCACCACCGCACCAGCGAGCACCACGGCGCTGCGACCCAGAGTGACGCCCTTGAGTATCAGTGCGTTGGCCCCGATGCGAACGTGATCTTCAATTACAATCGGGGCGCCCTTTACCGCCGCCGGGTCGCCCAAGCGCGCCCGGCGCAGCTCGGGGTCGAGCGGGTGCATGTCGTTGTCGTAGATGCATACCCCGGGCCCGGTGTGAACGTGGTTGCCGATGCTGACGCCGCGGACTGCTGAGACGATGTTGCGCAGGCCGAGTCGGACGTGGTCGCCAATGCAAAGCCGTGGCGGTTCCGGCAAGCCGAGTCCGACCAGAAGGAACGAGCCCCCTCCGATTGTGACATCGTCGCCGATGTCGATGACACCGTTGCCCATCACCCGCGGGCCGGGGCGATCGAGACGAAGGCCGGCACCGACACGCCGGCAACGATAGCGCAAGCCCGGTTCATAGATCAGCACCTGCGCCACACCCGAGCAAAACCCCTCCAGCAGCAGACGGCTGTGGAAAAGCAGCCCGCACAGCCAACGTGGCAGCGGGAGATGCACGCGCCCGCGCAGGCGCTCGAGCTGCCAGGTGAGACGCACCAACGGGTGCACTGCGTTACCGGCCATGGCGCTCAGGCGATAAGGAAATGCGGCGGCGGAGTCAATCGCCGGGGCCGCCAAGGCGAGATATGGGTGTGCGACAGATCTGTGGGTAACGTGCAGCCGACCGGGCAAATCCTCACCAGTCTG
>JACQVA010000164.1 GCA_016210005.1 Deltaproteobacteria bacterium
GTACACGCAGGTCCGCCACGTTCGCCGCCTTCGGGCTATCAGGTGTGGCCGTGCAAGCGCGGTGCGTGCTATGCGTGCTATGTAAGAAGCATGAAGAGCGCCACGGTGAAGGCGATCATCCCGCCGGACCATCGGTTGGTCGTCGAGCTGCCACCAGAACTACCCGCTGGTCCCGCGGAAGTCGTCGTGCGCGTTCTCGATACCGCGGCGGAGAAGAGTGGACCAGGGGACGAGCTACTTGCCTCTGGCCTGTTCGGCATCTGGAAGGATCGAAGCGACATTGACGACAGCGTTGAGTTTGCCCGGCTAATCCGACAGCGAGCCGAACGGCGTCATGGCTGACATCTCGCTGCTGCTCGATACCGACGCCTTGATCGAGTCTTTCCGCGGCAGCCCTCAGGCCGCCACGTGGCTGGGCGGACATGGCAAGAGCGTCATCGGCATTCCTGTGATCGTCTGGATGGAGCTGCTGCAAGGTGCCCGCGATCGGATGGAGCAAGAGCAGATCGAGCAGCGGCTCGCGATCCTGCCCGTCGAACACATCTGCACCGACGACTCGCGTCATGCGGCAAGTCGGTTTGCCGCGTACCGGCTCAGCCACGGCATCGGCATGCTGGACTGTCTGATCGCCGCGGCTGCGCTCCGCACCGCGGTGCCGAACCTCAGTCACTTCGCACCAATCCACGGCATCGATGCGCGCCGGCCGTACGCGCGGACGGCCACATGGAGGGCGAAGTAATGGCCCGAGCCGAACGCCGAATCGTGGAGCGTGCGGATCGTCAACGAGCCGGACGAAAGGCACTTCGAGGCCGACCTGAAAACCCGCAAGAGGAGAGCGAATGAATAGCGCAGAGCTATGCCCGTTGCGTGGCGGACGGCTCGCTGAGGGCACCACCACCTTCACTGCTGATTTCGGCGACGCGGTCGTGGTCGCGCGGCACGTGCCGGCGCGAGTCTGTAGCCAGTGCGGCGAGGCCTGGGGCGACGACGCCCACGCCGCGCGCTTGGAGGCACAGCTCCAACAAGCCAAGGCCTCCGGCAAGCCGGTGGAGGTCATCGATCTGGCCGCGTAGTGCGAAGGCGAGGCTTCCCCCATGGAGGTTCGCCGCTCGGCGGCTTGGCGCCTGTGCGCGAGAACCATTCTCGGTTTGCGGCTAATGATCCGCGCGCCGAAGCTGGTCAGCAAACGCATTCGCCTATCCTGACCGGCACTCATCCCTCACCCAACCAGGGCACCCGCAAGGCTTGCCCATCTTCCCTTGCAGCCAACTCGGCCAGGTTCGGCCCAACGTCCCCTTTGCTCTCCGCGAGCAGAGCCACTGGACGGCCGTGGAAGATCCGAGTAGAGTCGTCGCAGGTTGACGGAGAGCAATGGCAAAGCGAGAGACCGGCGCTGAACTTCGGCCGCTGACCGACTTACAGTCGTGCCCTCTCGAAATCGTGCGCCAGGCACGCCGCACGGGCAGGCCGGTCCTGCTAACTCGGCGCGGCCGCGGCGTAGCAGTAATGGTCTCGGCCGACCGCTTTGCGGAACTGGAGAAGGCGGCGGAGCAACTGCGACTCCAGCGCGCCGTTGAGCAAGCCGAGCACGAGATCGCTGCCGGCGAGTACGTTCCCCATCGGGCCGTCGCGCGCCAGCTGCGGGGTTGGGCCCGCGGTGGCGCGTAAGCAAATCGTTCGCTGGGCACCTCTCGCCGCTGCCGATCTGGAACAGACGCACGCATATCTCCACGAGCGCAATCCGGCCGCGGCACAGCGCTTCGCTCAGCGGATCATCGAGGCCGTCGAGCGGCTGCGTGCCCATCCGGAGATGGGACCGATAGCCACCGATCTGTTGCCGAAAAACCGGTACCGACACTGGATCTGCGGGCATCATCGCATCATCTACCGAGTCGAAGGGCTGATCCTGTGGATCCTGCGCGTCTGGGATGCCCGGCAGAGCCCGCGCCGACTGCGGGTCGAGCGTTAAAGCTAGCCACGATCCGGCACTCATCAGCTCATACGCAAGGCGTCCCCGTCGTCCCCGGCGCCCAAGTCGGCCAAGGTCGGCCAGCGTACCCCCGTTGTTTGTCCCGCTGCCCTCGAACATCCTCGCCGTTTCTAGAAACCGCGCGGCCCTGAGTAACTTGTTTCGACTGCTGGTTCGCGCCCACGCGCGCCAAGGACGGCTTCAACTTGCACCAGGCGCGCAGCGAGCACCTCGATCCGCTGGGCCTGCTCCTTTATCTGACGCGCCTGTTCAGTCAGCCGTGTTTGTTGCTCTTCGAGCTGCTGGCGTTGCCTCCCGATCTGTCGAGCTTCCTTTTGCACCTCGTTCAACAGCATGGGGACCAACAGGTGATACCGCACGGTTTCCGGTTCTCCGGCGGTGTCATACACAACAAGGTCCGGGATAACACCCGCCACCTCTTCTGCGATCAGCCCGTACTGTCGTGTCCTGGATGGGTCGAGTTCTGCCTTGTACCGGAAGATCACTGGCCGGAGTCGCATCAGCCCCTGACTCGCGTCACCCATGTCCTCGATGTCGCGCTTGAGATTCCGTGAGGAAGAGATAGTACCTAGCTGACCGTTACCGTCAATGAGTACAGCAACACCATTTCCCAGCGCTGTGGTCACGCCACGGATCCCGGCCGCGAAAAACGTGGTGTGCGTTCCCTGCTGGCCAATCCTGATGACACCCGAGTCGCCGTCTATGCCTCCGTGTCCAATATCGATATTGCTGTCGCCTACGGTGCGGTTATTGCCGGCACCGGAGCCGACCGCAATATTGCCGCTGCCCGTCGTGTTGGCGACGAGTGCCATCACGCCGATCGCAGTATTGAGCGTCCCGCTGGTATTATGCCTCATGGCATCTCGGCCAATGGCCGTATTCGAAATGCCAGCAGTGTTATCGACAAACGCGTTCTCTCCGAGGGCTGTATTGCTGATCCCCGTCATCGCGAAGTTACCCGCGCCCGCGCCAACGAATGTATTGGCTGAACCGAAATTGTGAACGAACCGAACGCCTCCCTTGAGAATGTTGCCGACCGTCGCGGTGGAGTTCGGTAGATCAATGTTGGCCGCGCCAGTGATCGCGTACCCAGCGCTTGCAATCCGATGCCTCGGCGCGAGCACCTCACCGTCTACCATCACCTGCAGAAACCGCAGCGGCCCCGATGCATCCGACGGCCCGCCCTGGAATAAACCCGCGGGCAGCGCCGTCACGCTGCCGAGCAGCACGTTGAAGACGCCGTTGGTCACTGTCACGCTCTGCGTCTCGCCCCACGGCGAGCCGGTCGGCAGTTGATTGCCGCCGGTCTCGGCATCGTACATGGCGAACTGCATCGTGAACGTGCCGTTCTTCGGATTGCCGCTCGGGTCGGTCAGACGGCCCTGGTAGTTGAGCAGGTTCGGGACATCGGCCGCGACGGAGCGCGCCAGCAACGCGACGGCAACTGCAATGATCCACGTGGGTGTTCTTTTCATCGTCTCACCTCCTGTTCAAAGTCCAAGGTCCAAAGTCCAAAGCCTGCCCTGAACTACTATGGCCGAAAGTCTGCGCGCGGCGCACAGATTTCGGAGCCGCAGGAGCGGTTCGGGATGCACGTCCCCGCCCCCCTCCTGGATGCCGGCTAGAGGACTGCCGGCATGAC
>JACQVA010000165.1 GCA_016210005.1 Deltaproteobacteria bacterium
ACGGGGTCGGTGTCGGCGGTGGCGGGGTGGGCGTCGCATCGAACACCAACGGCGGTTCCGCCGGCGTCAGCGCCGCGATCTGGCGGAAGTAGTCGGGGACGAATTGAAGCGTCTGCCCGCCGTCGGTGGTCTTGTAGATCGCGTTCTCGTAGGCTGGAAACCAGCCATTGTTGGCGTCGACGAAGTACACGCCGGCAAAAACCTGCGGCTCAGCGTACGTGGCACGACTCCACGCGGAGCCGTCCCACTTGAGGAGAAGCGCTCTTGGGGGCGGAAAGGACGGCGCCGGATGTCCGGCATTGAGGACCGGCTCGACATCGCGCGCGTAGCTGTGACCGATATCCGTCCCGACGGCGACGACAAGACTTGATCGAACGGCGTGAATGGCGGTGATCCGGTCCTGATCAGGCAGTCGCAACGGGATCTGCGTGTCCTGCCAGCTTTGGCCGCGGTCCCGAGAGACCATTAGCGGCCCGTATTGCCACACTAGGCCGGCGCAAAAGCCCTCGCGGATGCAGCTAAGCTTCGTCAACCCTGGGGAGTTCGCGACCGCCGCCCACGTCTGACCACCGTCGGTGGTGCGAAATACCTGCTCGCGACCAACGCCGACACCTTCACCCGCATCGAACATCCAGAGGCTCGAAATTTGCGACTCCCGGCGCCCCGCCAGGGCCAGAGTCCACGTGACTCCGCCGTCCGTGGTCTTCAGGGCCGTAGAACACGTTGCCCAGCCCTGCTGTTCATTCAAGAACGAGATCAGGCCGCACACGGACAAGCGGTTCCCGCGGCGCGGCTCGATATACGTAGGCGTCAGTGTCTCGAATGTGCGCCCACCGTCCTGGGTTCGACGTAGCCGGCCGGCACCCTGGACAAGCCACCAGCGCCGATCATCCAGGAAGAAGAAGCCGTCCAAGAGATCCTTCGGATCAAAACCATCAACATCCAGAACCAGACGCCAGGTGGCACCACCGTCTTCAGTTGCAATGACCGCAGCGGGGCCGTCATCACTGTACACGACGCCGCGATTCGGATTGCTGAAATAGGCGTGGGTAAACGGGCGCACCAACGTTCCCGGCGGCAATTGCGGTTGCGCACGCACCGCAGCGGCGGACCATCCGAGCACCACTAGCGTCGTAACAATGGCCAGTCTTAAGGTTGAAGCTGACATGATTCCGCTCCACATCGTAAGGGGAAACAGTTCCAATCGCTGGGGAACTTCTCTGCGAACAGCAGCACGGGGTCCGCAGAGCTCGCGGGCGAGTCAACCAATAACCGCAGGACACGTCGCTGAAGTCCATCGAGCGTACCCTGCTCATTGTGCCAGGCATGCTCGAACCGCGAGCGATAAGCCAGTGGGAAGTTCGCCAACTGGCTCTCGATCGGGACGATATCGTCACTGTTGGCTCGACTGAAACCCGGGCAGTAATGGTTGGATCCTGGCAAGACGCTAGCAAGAAGCCCCCACCCGTTATTGCTGCCCTCCGAGGTGGTGCCGATGGCATGCACCCGCACACGCTCGCTATCCCGCGACAGCAGCCGGTACGCCGTGCTGCCCATGGACAGGTCGTAAATCCCGGCTCCGGCATCTGGCCGCGTGCGTGCATCTTGCTGCCCGAAGGCTGGTTGTGCTTCGAAGTAAATGGCCCAGCGCTTCAACTCAAGGAGCGGCGGCGGCGGATCGAAGCATTGCGCGCGCATCCCGGGCCGGCACACCTCGTGAGTGGCGTAGTTGCCAAACGGGCTGCCACGCAGCGGTGAGCCGTACACAACCACGCTGCCAAAGTCACCGCGCTTGAAGTTGTCCGTGCGCCGGTACCGCAGTCGCGGCTCACGATCAGTCGCCATGGGCGTGTAGCGGCCTTCGCTAGCCAGCGGGCCTGTGCCCGAAGGAATGGTGCTTGGATCGATCGTGGCATTCCCGGGAATATGGATCTCGCGTTCTTCAGGAGTGCCCCCGTCCGCTATTGAATCGGTGGTGTACCAGCGCGCCAGCACCCCACCCATGCTGTGCGCCAACACGTCAACCTTCGTCAGCGCAATCTTGTGACCCTTGATTCCTGTTTCACCGCTGCGCCACTGCTCGTCGCCACGCAGTGCCTCATCCAGTCGGCCGGCGCGAAAGTCGGCGGCCACTCTCTGGACCGCCGTGGGCAACACATCGAAGACCTGATCAAACCCAGAGACGTTGCGCTCCGCGAAATTCGGCCTGAAGAACAACACGCCATTGCTGCTCAACACGTCCCGCATTGGTTTCTCGATCGCCTGCGGCCCGTTCCCGAACAGCCCGTGCTGCACCAGCAGCGGCGGGCGCACGAGGCGTAGGGTGGTCTCACCGAGCTGGCCGCTGTCGGCTTCGATCGTCAGCTGCACGTCCGTCGTGGCCGCGGGTTGGCCGCTGAGCAGGTAGGGGAAGA
>JACQVA010000166.1 GCA_016210005.1 Deltaproteobacteria bacterium
GTACACAGTACTGTCAGACTGGTGAGGATTTGCCCGGTCGGCTGCACGTTACCCACAGATTTGTCGCACACCCCTGCACTCCTTAGCGGATTGAATCCGCTTGCATTGTTTGCCCGAATAGAACTAAGGTCCCGCCTCGTTGTTTCAGCCCGAAACCCGGGGCGGGTTGTGCGATGCTCGACGAGCTGGCCAAGATTCGTTTCGCGCGTCTGCGCTTTCAGTTGCGAGCGCAGACGCCGCTGCGTCTGCCGCCGTACAAGGGCTCGACGTTGCGGGGCGGTTTTGGAATGAGTTTCAAAGACGCCGTGTGCGTCGTCGCGCACCGCGACTGCGAACGGTGCATTCTGAAGACCAAATGCGCCTACCCGTACATCTTCGAGACCCCGGTGCCGAACGGCAGCCGGCGGCTGGCGAGCCTGGAGCACGCGCCCCATCCGTTCGTCATCGAGCCGTCGCTGGACAGCCAGACGCGCTATGCGGCAGGAGGCGTGCTCGTGTTCGTGCTCGTGCTCGTCGGCCGCGCCATCGACTACCTGCCGTACTTCATCTTCGCCTTCGAGCATCTGGGATGCGATCGCGGGATTGGCAGAGCGATCGAGGCGGAAGGTGAAAGTGGAAGGGCGAAAGGCAGAATGAGCGGCGGCGCCCGAGGGAAGTTCACCGTTGAGAGCGTAGTGGTCCTGAACGCCACAGGCGAGGGCGCGCTGGTGTACGACGGCCAGTCGAAAACGCTGCGCGGCGACCTTCATCCGCTGACCATCCGCGACGTCCTCGCCCTCACGCCTGCCGCCTCCCGTTCCGTTCCCCTCACGCCTGCCGCCTCTCGCCTGTCGTTGTCGTTCCTCACCCCCACCCGTCTGATCTTCGACCGTGCGCTGGCGACGGTGCCGGAGTTCCACATCCTGATCCGCAACCTGCTGCGCCGGCTATCGAACCTGGCGTACTTTCACTGCGACGGCGAGTTGGCTCTCGACTTCCGCGGACTCGTCGATGCGGCCGAGCAGGTCAAGCTGCTCGAGAACCGCACGCGCTGGCACGACTGGGAGCGCTACTCCGCGCGGCAGGATACGAAGCTGAAGATGGGGGGCGTAGTCGGCGAGGCGGTGTACGAAGGCGAGTTGGAGCCGTTCGCGCCTGTGCTGGCGCTCGGCGAAGTGCTGCACGTGGGCAAGGGGACGGGGATGGGACTTGGACGATTCAGCCTCGGCAGCCCTTCCTCCCTCGCCCGCACCACCGCGGGAGAGGGTCGGGGTGAGGGTACCGCGCGAGGACTGGAGTAGATTGGTCTGGCTGCTGAATTTCAAAGAATCGCGCGACTGCGGGCTCGCCGCGACCGATTTGAGCTGTCACAGCACGCGCAACGCGAGGCGGCTGCGGAGTAGATTGGCGTTGATGACATCAAGATCGTTCTCGAATCGGGCCTTGAACTGGAGCCGTATCCGAATGATCCGCGTGGTCCCAGCTGCCTCTTCGTCGGTTGCGACCAGGGGGGGGCGATGGCTCCACGTGCTGTGCGGGAACTTCGACCGCACGACGCTGCTGATCATCACGGTCTATGAACCACAGCCGCCGAAGTGGCAAGATGCATGGACGAGGAGCGTGAAGCGATGAATTCCGCGAAGCGTAAGGCGACGGTAGGCAAAGCGAGGGCCACGGAGAGCTGTTACTTCTGCAGACGAGGCGTCCTGGAGCGACGGCGTGTCACGGTTGACTTCCGTTGGGGTGATGAGCTGACGGTAATCGAGAACGTCCCGGCCACGGTTTGCAACGAATGTGGCGAGCAGTACTACGCGGCGAACGTAGTCCGGCAGATGGAGCGGTTCGCCAAAGCGAGGCGTTGCGAACGTGAGCTACGGGTACCGGTCGCAACGATGCGATAGAAACGACAGATAGGGACAGAGACAGGGACGGGAATGGCGAGCACGAGCGCGAACACGAGTCCGCCTCTGGCTCCCTCGCCCGCAACCCTGCGGGAGAGGGTCGGGGTGAGGGTTCCGAGTGGTGAGGTGCATGGACGAGGAGCGTGAAACGATGAACCTTGCGGATCCGAGAATCCTCTCACCGCAGAGGGCGCGGAGGAACGCAGAGATGACGCGGTCCGAGACCGCAAAGCGGGAAGCGGCGTCAGCCCGTTCGCTCTTGGCGCCATGCTTTGAACTGCGAACCGCGACGGCTTTCGGCAGCGTCGACCTGCTCCGAATCACGAGCACGAGCCACGAACACGAGCACGAGCACGAAGATCGGGTTGGGGCGGTATGCGATGGATGCGGGACAGGGATGGTTGCTCCCACCTTTGGCCTTTCAACTTTCCACCTTCCTGGCTGCCCCCGTGAAGTGCTGCACGTGGGCAAGGGGACGGGGATGGGGTTGGGGCGGTTGCGCGCAGGATGCTAGAAAGCCGACTGGAGAGAAGAGTGCGATGGATCGATCTGCCGACTTTCTCGCTGACAGCGACGATTTTCTGGGGGCGGCCGGCGAGCTCTTGCAGCACAGTCGGTGGTCGAAGGCCTGCTTCTGTGCCCAGCAAGCGGCTGAACTGGCGGTCAAGGCGGCGCTGAATCGTTTGGGTATGGATCGGCGCGGGCACGATGTCGTCTCGCTCATGGTCGAGCTACAACAGCAGGTGGCGGCTGTGGGTGTGCTGCTCGACAAGGCCAAGATCCTTGATCAGTACTACATTCCGACCCGCTACGGGGACGTGTTCGGCGGCGGCTCGGCGACCAGTCACTACACACAGGCGCAGGCCGAGCAGGCCATCGCCTTCGCTCGCGACATTTACGAGGAGATGAAGGGCATTGTTCAAGCGGGGCCTCAAGAAGCGGAGTGACGACGCGGTCGCGCGCTTCGTGGCACAGCTCGGCGACGAGGTGCGCCTGCGGTGTGTGTTGGTGTTCGGCTCGTACGCCCGCGGGAATTTCACCGAGGGGAGTGACATCGACGTGTGCGTGGTAGCAGACGGGCTGCCGGCCGACATCTTCGCGCGCCGACACCTGCGAGGGCGCACGGTGATTGCGGGCATGTCGGCCATGGGCTTCACGCCGGCGGAGTTCCTGGAGCTGCTGCAAGCGGGGAACTTCTTGCTCTTGGACATCATGGCCGACGGCGTGGTGGTGTTCGACGACGGGTTCTACCAGCAAGCCCGCGAGGAGTACGCGGTCGTCGTCCAGCGCCGCGGGCTGGTGCGCGAAGAGAAGGGGTGGCGGTTTCGCGTAGAGCAGCCGGCCGGTGCGAAGTGACTCAAATGACGAGCACGACTCATGATCTCCTCGCCCGCAGCACCGCGGGAGAGGGTGGGGGTGAGGGTACTGAATGACCTCCGCTTCCGATTCATCTGAACCGTGTCAGCGACGGTTCGGCCGACTGATTGATCGGCTGGTTTCCCGAGCCGTTGTACCGTTCATTGGTGCGGGCATCAGCAACGACGCGGTCCTCGGCTCGTCGTGCAGCTGCCGTCCGTCTTGTGGCTTCAAACCAAAGACTCCATGGCTGCAGGAGCGCCTTGCGAGGCGTATCGCTTTAGCGGATTGAATCCGCTTGCATTGTTTGCAGGAATAGAACTAAGGTCCCGCCTCGTTGTTTCAGCCCGAAACCCGGGGCGGGTTGTGCGATGCTCGACGAGCTGGCCAAGATTCGTTTCGCGCGTTTGCGCTTTCAGTTGCGAGCGCAGACGAGGAGCATGCCCCGGCGCGCCCGCGGAAGACGCCGTGCGGTGACAGTGCGGGCAACGGGGTGTTGAGTCGATCATGGCCGTTCGCACGCTGCTGTTCGTTGCCGGGGCCTCACCGCAGATCATCACCGAGACGGTGTGGGCGCTGGTGCGCGACGGAGTGAGCGGGGGCGAAGTCTTCGTGCTCACCACCACGCGCGGGCGTGAGAGCATCATGCAGCAGCTGCTGCGGCGGGGCGGCAAGTGGAGTCAGCTGCGCAGCGAGTATCCGGGTGCGCGGCGGTTCGGGTTTACGCCCAAGTCGATCGAGGTGCTCAAGGGTGCCGATGGGCGGGAGCTGGACGATGTGCGCTCCGGCGCGGACAACGTGGCGGCGGCGGACCAGATCGCGCGCCGAGTGGCCGCGCTCACCCGCGACGGCAGTCCAGCGCTACACGCCTCTATTGCCGGCGGGCGCAAGACGATGGGCTACCTGCTCGCCGCGGCGATGATGCTGTACGGCCGCGCCGAGGATCGGCTCTCGCACGTGCTGGTGCATCCGGCGGAACTGGAGGGTACTGATTTTTTCTTCCCCCCCAACACGCGGAGCAACGCCCGCCTCCGCTATCGCGGGCCAGCAAAGAAACCCGTTCGCGTCCAGGCGGCCGCAATCAAGATTGAACTGGCGGAGTTGCCGTTCCCGCGTTTGCGTGCAGTTGGCGACGTCCGTGAGCGGACCTCTGTGAGCTTCTCCAATCTGGTGATGCAGCTGCAAGGGGAGATCGATGTGCTGACCGCCGCTCGGGTTTCGGTGCAGCCAAGTGAATCTCTGGTGATTTGCGGCGCACAGGGGGTGCACCTCTCTCCGGTCCGCGCCGCGATCTACGCCTTGCTCGCCGAACAGCGGCGCGACGGGTGTCGCCAAGCCGATTGTAACGGGTGTCCGTCGTGCTTTGTCTCCAAGCAGCACGTTGAAGGGGCTTTCCGCGAGCAACTGAGCGCATGGATGCGCAAGCAAGAAAGTTCCGGCGTGAATGCCGTGCAGTGGACGGTCAAGAACTTTCTGCCTGAGGTGCCGAAGATCAACGTCGCGCTTCGGCGGTGTCTCAAGGGCGGCAGCGAACCCTATGAGATCAAAATGTGGGGACCCAAAGGCAACCGGCATCACGGGCTGACGTTGCGTCCCGAGGCGATCGCGGTGTCGTGGGAGTGATCTGCCAATGTTGACGCCAACGTTGCCGCGTACACGGGAGCTCTCGACGGGTTACGGCGAAGGAATTACAGAGTTGCGCATGCAAGCAACGCCGATGACGTTGGCGCCGGCAATGAAAGAGCGGAAGCGGCACGAAGCCACGTGGGGAGCGCAAGAAGAAGCGCATCGCGCCATCGAGAAATTCACCGGCCGCATCCAACGCCAGGTGCTCTCTCACCACGCGCAGCAGGAGGCGGCGGCGGAGCGAATTGCGGTCAACGACATTAGGACCGTCCTCGAATCAGGTGCGGAACTGGAGCCGTACCCGGACGATCCGCGCGGTCCGAGTTGTCTCTTCGTCGGCTGTGACCAGAGGGGCCGATGGCTTCACGTGCTGTGCGGAAACTTCGACCGGGAGAACCTGTTGATCATCACGGTCTATGAACCGCGGCCGCCGAAATGGCAAGATGCATGGACGAGGAGAAGATCACAATGAATTCCAAGAAGCGTGTTGCGACGGTGCCCAGAGCCCGCGGCGAGGAGACCTGCTACTTTTGCGGCCGAGGTGTGCTGGAGGGCCGCCGCGTAACGGTGGATTTCCGCTGGGGCGACGAGCTGACGGTCATCGAGAACGTGCCCGCGAAGGTGTGCACCGAATGTGGCGAGCGCTACTACGCGGCGAAGATTGTGCGGGGGATGGAGCGGCTCGCCAAAGCGGGGCGGCATGCACGGGAACTCCGAGTGCCTGTGGCAACAATGAGGTAGACCATGTTGCTGAGAGCACAAGCCATGCAGCCCGCATCAGAGGGGCACGGCGCTGCCTTTCATGCGGCTGACGACCTCCGCAACCTGCAGGCCGAAGAGCGCAAGCGCCACGAAGCCACCTGGTGCGCGCAAGGCGAAGCCCACCGCGCCATCGAGAAGTTCACCGGCCGGATTCAGGGCCGAGTGCGAGCGATCGTGGAGGGGCGGGGATGAGCGGCGAACAAGACCGGTGGCAGGTCAAACTGGCCGCCTGGGTTCACGATCCTGCAGAGAAGGCGCTCGTCTTGTTCCGTGATCCAAGCGGTCACGAGGGCGGCACGACACGTGCCCTTCTCCGAAAGCTCTTCGGTGACGGTGGCATCCCGAGTGAGGTTGCGAACGTCATCCGTTGGGCGGACCGTTGGGCTGCGGCTGCGGACCGCCCGCAGTTTCCGGTTGATGTGGAGAATAGATACGCCGCGTGGGCGCGCGTCGACTTCGTGAAGAACGCGGTTCTCGTTCACCCCTTGACCGGGAAAGAAATCGCTTTGGGCACGTTAGTTGACACCGGGCTCGATCCGGCGGCTCTCAAAGCGGTGTCGACGGACCATCTGGAGCGGCTGATTCTCAGGGATGACGGTGGTGTCGACTGGAAGCGAACGTTTCTGAATTTCTGGCAGAACGCGCAGGTCAGCCCTGCACCCCGCTTGGGGGCGCTGTGGCAGGTTCTGCCCGCGGACACCCGAGTCCCGGATCACTCAATCTGGGAACACCTCAGGCTGACATCCGCCTTTGCCGGGGCGATGGCGAACGGAGACATGCCGGCGATTCTCGCGGTGTCGCTCGGCCCGGTGCAGTCGTTCATCGCTCAGGGGCGGAGCACGTCGGACCTCTGGGCGGGATCGCACCTGCTCTCGCACATGGCGTGGGAGGCCATGCGGGTCGTAGCGGAGCGTTTCGGTCCGGACGCCATCTTGTTCCCCGATCTTCACGGCGTGCCCATCGTCACGGCCTGGCTCAGGTCGCAGGTTGGTGTTGACGACGGCGAAGATCCGCTGGCCGGCGAGCTGAAGTCGCAGACGGATGCCAACCCGCTCTTTGCAGCGGCGTTGCCAAACCGGTTTGTCGCGATTGTGCCGGCCGGCGCGGCGGAGGCCGTCGCTCGCGACATCGTGTCCGACGTCCGGTCGTGGGTGCTGCAACGGGCGAAAGCGGCCTGGAATCGTCTGGGGACGGAAGGTGAAGTCAGCGCCGCTGGCCTGAACTACGGCATGTCACAGATCGGGAGGCAACTCGATGGTTTTCCAGATGTGCACTGGTGTGCGGTGCCGTGGAAGCTCGTCGAAACCGATGCTGCCGGTCGAGTGACGGGAACGAATCGGCTCGGGGAGGCGCTCTCACCCTTCTATCCAGCCGATCACGATGGGGCGACACCGGGGTTTCTCGGAAGCGCGGCCTGGAAGGTGATCAACCAGGAATCACAGATTGAGGGAATGGCTTTCTTCCAGCCCAACGGAGGAGTGCTGTACCCGGCGATATACGATCTGCTCGACCGAGCGCTCGGGGCCTTCAAAACCTCCCGCGAGTTCTCGGAACTCGCGCAGGAGGGCTATCGCTGTTCCCTTTGCGGCATCCGTGAAGTGCTGTGCACTGACGAGGAGGAGCGCAACAGCCGCGCCGCCCAGGCTCCCATGTGGAGCCGCCTGGAGCGCAAGTTGCCCGCGTGGCTTCGAGAAAACGAGCGACTGTGCGGCGTGTGTCTCCTCAAGCGACTTTGGCCGGTGCTGTTCACCGAGTCGAGCGAGGTCAAACAATTTGTTGGGGAGGAAGGCCAAGTTCGGCGGTTCGTCGTGTCAACGCACACGATGGCGCTCGCCACGACCCTGCAGCGACTCGTGGCCCGGCATGCGCAGATCGTTGGTCGGCCCGAACTGCGAGACCTCCTCGATGGCATCCAAGAACACGAGCGCCAGGGGCGCTCCGGATTTCGGGTCGCGCTCCCGCGCAAGGTTGTACGAGAGCTTCGCGACGCTGGCGAAGAGGTGCGGCGTCTCGTGCGCGCGCTTCCGGGCTGGCTGGATGACCTGTCCGACCAAACGGACGAAGATGACGAGAATAACCCAGGGGTCACGCGGCGGCAGATCCTGCGCAAAGCGCAATCGTTGATCAGGGAGAACCCGGACGAAGAAGGGAGCCCGTCGGAGGAGGCCTACTATGCGCTGGTGCTGATGGACGGCGACCACATGGGAGCCTGGCTCTCCGGCGCCGAACCTGCTCAGAGAACGCCCTACCGGAGTATCTTTCATCCGGCGATCCGGGCGGAGATTGAGAACCGCGTACAACATAGTCCTGTTTTCAGCAGCTACTTGTCGGAGCACGCCCCCCCGTCCCCCTCGTACCACGCGGCCATTTCGCGCGCGCTCAACGGTTTCTCCTTGCACGTTGCTCGCAGGGTGGTCGAGGACGTTCACTGCGGCAAGCTCATCTACTCCGGTGGGGACGACGTCCTTGCGATGTCCTCGGTAAAGGATGTCCTGTCGATGATTATGGCCCTGCGCTGTGCGTACTCCGGCACAGTGCCGGCGAGCGACCAAGAGACGGTGTGGCGATTGCTCAATCTCGAGGATCACGGTCTCCTGTTGAAGAACGGTTACGCGCTCATCGAGCGCAGTCGATTACTCCTTCGAACGATGGGGGAGCGCGCCACGGCGTCGGCCGGCGTGGTCATTGCGCACCACAAGGCGCCGCTCGGCTCCGTTCTCCGGGAGGCGCGTGCGGCGGAGCGGGCCGCTAAGGCGGCCGGGCGCGATGCGTTCAGCATTAGCTTGATGAAGAGGAGCGGTGGGATTACGCGTTTTACGTCGCACTGGTATCTCCATGGCATCGGCGAAACGCAGGCGAGCGCGGCAGGGATTCTCTTCCGCCTGCGCGATGTGCTCGAAACAGCGGTGTCGCGCCGCTTCGCATACCACACGACGGACTGGCTTCAGCAGTTGCCGGCGAATCCGGCCGAGCCACTTTCCGAGGAACAATTCCGGGAAATGCTGGCGACGAATCTACAATACCAACTCGGACGTCAGTCGGTGGAGAAGCGGGAGAACCCAAACTGCGGCAATTTCCGCTCCCTGGCGGAAGATCTTGCTGCTTTCTCGATCCAGGCATGGAAAGACCACGGGGCGGAGGCGGAGTTCAGCGCCGTGAAATTCCTCGCCGACGCGATCACCGTGGCGGAGTTCCTGGCGCGCCCGCCACGCGGGGATCGCTGAGAGATGCCCATGACGATTCGACACGTGTTCATAGAACCGGTCGATGTGCTTTACCTGCGCGGGAACCGTCTCTTTGCGGACGCCGGGCACGGCGAAGCTGTCATGCCGCCGTGGCCCTCCCTCTTCGCCGGCGCGCTGCGCAGCCGCATCCTCGCCGACGCGCGCGTCGATTTCGACGCCTTCCGGCGCGGCGAGGTGGCCGACGATCGCGTGCGTGCGTGCGTCGGTCGGTCGCCTGCCGAGCCGGGCGAGTTCCGTATCGTTTCGGCATGTCTCGCCAGAAACGCCGGAGAACAGGCGGGCCTTTTCACCCCCGCTGCATCTGATCTCGACGTGGTCAAGCAGAAAGCGGGGCCGTTGGTGGCGAACTCCCTTCACCCCGTTGATCTTCGCGGGTTCGGCATAGCCGGGTCAGGCGGCTTGCCGAGACAGGCGGTCTTGCGCTCGTCCGCACCGGCCAAGTCCGAGGAGGGAATCTGGCTCGACGCGAGGGGGATGGCAGCCTATCTCCGCGGGGGGTCGGTCGCCGCTGATAGCCTCGTCAAAGCGGACTCTCTCTGGAAGCGCGACCCACGTCTCGGCATCGGGCTCGACGGTGCCCGCCGCACCGCCGCGCAGGGGTTGCTCTACACCTCCGACACCGTGGCGCTGGGTCAACACATCGGCTTTCTGGTTGGGGTGGCCGGGGCCGGGGAGCTGCTACCGACCAGCGGTCTATTGCGTCTCGGCGGCGACGGCCGCGGTGCTGCCGTGACGGAGTGGTCGGGTGCTGAATTGCCACGGTTCGCGCTGCCGACCGGTGCGCAGCGCTTCCGCATGATTCTGTCGACGCCCGGCTGGTTCGGCGAAGGCGGCTGGCTGCCGCCCGGCGTGGTTCGGAACGAAGAGGAGCACTGGTTCGATCATCAGGGGTTCCGGGCGCGGCTCGTTGCGGCGGCGGTGCCCCGCGCGGAAACGGTCAGCGGCTGGGATTTGGCCGAAGGGAAGCCCAAGGCGGCGGTGCGCGTGGTCCCGCCAGGGAGCGTCTACTGGTTCGACCGCGCCGAGGGTTCCCCGGGCTTCCTGGAGGAACTGACGACGACAGGGCTTTGGCCGCTGTTGGGCAATGACATCGAGGCGCGCCGGCGGCGTGCGGAGGGATACAACAACGTCTGGATCGGGGCCTGGCCGAACGGCCGGTGAGGGAGGACGAGCGACGATGTTCGAGAGCAAGGCGGCTTTGTTTCTCTACTGCGTGAGTCCGGTACACATGGGCGCTGGCACCGCCCTGGGGGCGATCGACAACCCCATCCAGCGCGAGCGCCACACGGGACACCCGTGCATGGCGGGTTCGGGCATCAAGGGGGCGATGCGCCACGTGGCCGAGACGCTCTGGGACAAGGGCACGGTGAAGAAGGTCTTCGGACCGGAAACCCAGGCGTCCGAACACGCGGGGGCGTTGAGCCTGAGCGACGCGCAGATCGTTCTCTTCCCGGTTCGGAGCCTGCGCCGATCCTACGTGTATGCCACGTGCCCGACTGCGCTGGCTCGATTGCAACGCCTCCTGACCTTCGCCGGCCAGGCGCAGAAGTGGTCGATCCCCAACGTCTCGGGCGAAGGGTGTGATCTCGCAAACGACGAATTAAAGACGAACGGCAGCCTGGTGCTCGAAGCCTACGAGTTCAAGCCGTCCGGCGATGGACAGAACCTGAAGACGATTGCGGGGTGGATCGCGACGAACGCGCTTCCGAATGACGAGGCGCACTGCTACTTCCGTGAGAAGATCAAGTCGGACATCGTCCTACTCGCCGACGAGAAGTTCTCGTACTTCGTCCGCAATGCTACCGCCGTCGAGCCGCACGTCCGCATCAACGACGACAGCGGAACGGCGGACGGCGGCGGCCTGTTCTACACGGAGAACCTCCCACCGGAAGCGCTGCTTGTGTCACTCGCGATGGCCTCGAAGGACCGGGAAAACGGCGACCTCGATGCCGAGAAGGTGCTCAGCACCGTCAAGACCGGGAACGACAGCGGCAACGGGTTCGACGGTCGACTCCTGCAGGTCGGCGGTGACTCGACCACCGGTCGGGGTCAGGTGATGCTCAAGTTCGTGGCTGGGGAGGCGGACAATGCCTAACCTGGATCAGCAGAGGGCGGCCTACGCGTGGAGATGCGTCAGCGAGGCGCGGTCGGATGAGTACACCAATCTCGCCAAGGGGGCGCCGGCGCTGATCATGTCGAACGGCTTGATGCAGACGCTGGCGTTCTACCAGAGCAAAGGCCACAACGAATTGGTGCGCCACATCATTGGTGGCGTGCAGAACATCCTCGCCCGCTCCGGGGATCCTCAAACGCTCGACTTCAACAAGGCGATGGAGCGGCTGCACGGTGGAGCGAGCGAGCAGTACATGCGTGCGACCGAAGAAGCGCTCGAGGTTCTGCGCTGGATTCGGCAGTTTGCCGCGGCCCGAAAGGGAGGGTGACCCATGCCGGTCGCCGTTCCAGCATATGCCGGCAAAGATGTTTCCGCCGCGCCGCCGGGTCACCGCTTTCGCCTGTACTTCGACGGTTGGCAGGACAACTGGCACCTCAACAAGGACAAGAAGTACGCCACGCTGAAGGGTTCGTGCGGCCTTGGGAGAGACGCGACCGCGAACGTTAGCAGCCTGCGCGCACGGCAGTGTGCGCTCGCAGCGGCATCCGGTGATGTCCTCACCCTCGATGCTCGCAGTACTGCACCGCTCGTGACCGGCGTGGGCATGGAACACCCGCTCGAAAACGGATTCGCTTTCCTCGACCCGTATGGCCTGCCGTATCTCCCCGGCAGCGGAGTGAAGGGCGTGATTCGGCGGGCCGCGGAAGAACTGGTTCTGTTCTCAGACGATCCGAAGGGCTGGTCGGTCGGAGCGGTGTGGTGGCTCTTCGGGTTCGATGCAACGAGCGCATACCTGGCGCGGGCGGAGGTGAATGACGAAGCGGCGGAGCGCTGGAGGCAAGCCTATTTCGAGTCGCTGAAGCGTGACCGTGATCTTGCGAGCGCGTTGATCGCCGCTCATAGGGATGCCCTGAAGGAGGAGGCCTGTCGAGACGTTCTGGAGCGTGGCCCCGAGGCGTTACCTGGTTCGAAGGCGTGCAGGAGAATTCACCAGGCGGGCGCGCTGGAGTTCTGGGACGCTTTCATTGCCCCGGCGGGAGACCGGATGCGGGTCGACATCATGAACCCCCACTTCAGCCACTACTACCAGAACGGGGGACCTCCTTCGGACGACGGTAGTCCCAACCCGATCTTCTTCCTCGCCGTGCCAGCCGGCTCGGAGTTGACCTTCCACGTTCGCTTCCAACCGGGCGGCAATGTCCCGGCACGCGTGCACGAGTCGTGGATGGCGCTCGTGCGGGAGGCGTTCCTCTACGCGCTCGACTGGCTCGGTTTCGGTGCGAAGACGGCAGTTGGCTACGGCCGTATGGTGCTTGACAAGGAGGCCGGTGATCGGCGGAGGGCGGAGTCCGAGAAGCGCGAGACCGAGCGCCGTCGTCGGGAAGACGAAGCGCGCAAGGCGCGTGAAGCGGAAGAGCGGCGCCAGCAGATTGAATCGCTCGGGCCGCTCGAAAGACTCCTTCTCGAACTCAAGGACTGCAACGACAACCGTGCCCACGAGATTTTCGCAAAGGAGTTGCCCAAGCTGAGCGGCGAGGAGAAGGGGGCGCTCGCCATCGGGCTGCGCGAGGCATACATCCGGCTCGGCAAGTGGACCGGTAGGCAGTCCGACAAGCAGTCGACCAAGAATCGGACGCTTGAGTCGATCATCGGAGACAAGTGAACGGGGCAGGCGATGCAATCCATCGATGTAGAAATTCGGACGGTCATGCCGGCATTCCTGGGCGCGGCCGACCAAGCCAGTGAATGGCGGACTCCGCCGATCAAAGCATTGCTGCGACAGTGGTGGCGCATCGTTCGTGCACCGGCGTGTAAGTTCGATCACGTCAAATTAAGGGAGGCAGAGGCAGACCTCTTCGGGCACGCGTGGCTGAAGGCGGAAGCGGCGCGACAGAGTCGAGTTCGGATGCAGCTATCGGGAGCCTGGGCGGGCGGTACCTTGCAGAATCTTGGCACCGATCCGAAAGTGAAGCACCCCGAGGTCGACAAGCCACCGGACGGTATGGTCGGCGGAAAACTGTACCTGGGTTACGGCCCGATCACCTTTCAACAGGGGACACGTATCAAACTTCCACCGGCGATTGCGCCAGGGCACATGGTCACGTTGCGGCTGTCCTTCCCCCCGGAGGCGGCCGCCGCACTGATCGCCGCCCTCCGCCTGATGCACTGGTTCGGCACCATTGGCGGGCGTTCACGCAACGGATGGGGTTCGTTGGAGTTGGGCGGAAAGCAGGAGTTCCCGAATCTGTGGTCCGAGGAGGCGCGCGCAGAGCTGACGAAACTTAGCCGGCCCGTCCAAGACTGCCTCAAACTCGACTGGCCACACGCTTTCGGCCGAGACGATAAGGGCTTGCTGATCTGGCAGACGGAACAAATTAGGACCGTCGATGACGTGCCGAAGGCTCTAGCCGGCACGAAGATTGGATTCCGCACCGGGCTGCAGTTCGACGCGAAGCGCCGAGGGCAAGTCGATCGGCGTCATCTCCTGGCCTATCCGATTACCAACCATCAAGTTCGCGAGTGGAATGCCAAGAAGAAGGAAGGTCAGCTAGACAGCGAAGGACGCCTGGCCAACCAGCTTCGTTTCAAGGTCGCCCGCCGGGACGGCCAGTTCGTGGGACTGATCTACCATCTACCGGCAACGCTTCCCGCTCAACTTCGCGCCGCGCTGGATGCCGCGGGCCGGAAATTCGTCGATGACAACGAGCTGTCCACCTGGCAGGCGGTCCATGCCGAGCTGGATCGGAAGCTATCTCGGCTGGTGGCAAACACCTGAGGACACGCCCATGGGCACCTGCCTCCGCCTCCTCGCCGCCCGCCTGCTCGACCTCTACGGCTCCGACAAGAAGCGGCTCAAACGCCTGCGCGCCGACTACCCGGTGCTGGCGCCGCATCTGGTGAAGCGGTGATGGCTGCATTTGGTCTACACCGGCAAGAGGCCTATTATTGGTTCCGCCATGAACCGGCGTGAGACCGTCGCCCCACAGGATCTCGCGCTTGCCCGCGAGTTCAGTCGTCGACTCGCCGCGTCTTGCCCTCGCGCCTTGTTCGAAGTTCTCCTCTTCGGCTCGCGCGCTCGCGGCGATGCCGACGAGGAGTCCGACCTCGACCTGTTCGTTGCCCTCGAGCAGGACGACGGGGACGGTCGCCTCAGGGAGGCGGCGCTCCAGATCGCGTGTGACCTGACTCTGGCGTGCGGCGTGCTCGTCTCGGTGTTCGTTGCCGACCGCTCGTTTCTTGATCGGCACAAGGGCTACAGCTTCGTCGAGACGGTGCAGCAGGAAGGTGTCCGGGTGTGAGCCGCGACGAGATTCTCTCACTGATCCAACGGGCTCGGCGCAGTTTGCGCAGCGCGCGCAATCTTCTGGAAGACGGGGACCACGACTTCGCCATGTCGCGCGCGTATTACGCGATGTTCTATGCCGCCACCGCGGCGCTGCTGTCCCGCAACATCACGCGCGCCAAGCACTCCGGCGTCATCGGCGCTTTCGGACAACACCTGGTGAAGGCCGGCACGTTCACGCCCGCGCATCAGAGGATGCTGCAGGCGGCCTTCAGCGATCGCACCGCCGGCGACTATGCGGGTGTGTTTCCGACGCGGGACGACGTGGAGCGCCGCATCGAGGAGGCCACGCAGTTCGTCGGGGCGGTCGAGCAGTTCCTCCGAAATGAGGGGATCAGCGCAGGGTAGGTGGAGTGCTGCGATGGCGGCGGAGCAGTGCTTCATCACGTCGATCGGGGTCGGCAACTACGACGACGTCCTGTACGCACTTGGATCGGCAACGTGGCGCTCTCGCTTTGCGCCGGTCGCGATCGCGCGCCTTCTGGGCCTTGCGGGGGCCCGTGCGCTCGTCCTCGTCACACAGGAGGCGCGGGCCAAATGGTACGAGCAGGTCGTGGCCGAACTCGCTAGCACGGGCACGAAGCCGGAGTCCGTCGACATTCCGAACGGCCGGAACGAAGAGGAGATCCTCGCGATCTTCTCGACGCTCCAGCAGCGCATCCCGGACAATGCGCGCGTCGTCCTCGACGTGACCTTCGCGCTGCGCCATCTTCCCTTCGTCTACTTCGCGAGCCTGGCGTATTTGGTCGGCCTGCGCGGTGTGCAGGTCGGAGGTATCTATTACGGCGCATACGATCTGAGCGCCGAGGGCCGCGTGCCCATCCTCGAAGTCACCGCGCTCTTTCAGTTGCTCCAGTGGTATCACGCCCTCGCCAGCGTACGCGACGCTGGGGATTGGACGCTGGTCGCGACGAGGCTGCGCCAGGATGTCGGGCGACTGTTTCGCCGCGGCCTCGGCGATCGCGAGCTGTCGCGCCTCCAGGAACCCGCCAAGCGACTCGCAGACGCTCTCGCCATGGGGCTGCCGATCGAGGCCGGGCTGCGGGCAGCCGATCTGCGTGAAGGGCTCGCCGGCCTTGCCGAGCCCGGCGGCGCACTGACCGCACGGCTCGCCCTTGCGGCGCTCAACGAACAGCTCCCAAACTGGGCCGTCGAGGGCAAGCCGCGCAAGAATGAGCTGCGGCTCACCGCCGATGAGTTGTCGCGTGAACTCCGTGTGGCGGAGTGGTACGTGCAGCACCGCGAGCACGAGAAGGCCTTGGCGATCATGCGCGAGGGCCTGGTGAGCGCGTTGATGCTCCGTGGCAATGCCGCCGAACGTTGGCTCGATTACGGACACCGCAAGCCCTTCGAAGACCGGCTGAACGCGTACAGCGAGCGCGCGAAGGCCACGGTGGCGAGCGATTCGGAGAAGACCCTCGCGTCCCTCTGGGATGCCCTCGCCAAGAAACGGAACCAATTCGCCCATGCCGGGATGACAGAAGGCGAAGTTACTGTTTCGGACGCCGAGGTCACGGCGTTGTTAGAGCGTTGCCGCGCCTTGCTCGCGGGGACGCTGCTTGGTGAGGTGCAGTGCGTGCGCGGCCACCGGCTCTTGCTCACCCCGGTGGGCCTGTCTCCAGGCGTCCTGTATTCCGGCGCCCTTCATGTCAAACCCGATCGGTTTCTGATCGTCGCCTCGCGCGAAGCCGCGCCGCGCATTCCTGAAGCGCTCGCTAACGCCGCAGCCGGCAAGTGGCCGTATCAAGTACTCTGCCTTCAGGAGCCCCATCTTGGCTATCGTGAGATCGATCAACATGTCGGCAAGGAACTCGATCGCCTGTTTGCCACGGCCGCCGAGGTGATCGTGAACGTGACCGGCGGGACGACCGTGATGCAGTATGCCGTCGAGCGCCTGGCGGCACGCGCACGGCGACTGGGGGCCGCCGTCCGGCGCTGCGCCCTCATCGACCGCCGTTCGCCCGAAGAACAACGCGCCAACCCCTACGTCCTCGGCGAGATCGTCTGGCTCGACAACGACGACAAGGAAGCCTCACCTTCATCCTCTCCCGCCGGTGATGCGGGCGAGGAGAGCTGATCGACCGGCCGGACTTGAATGACGACGTACCTCCCCCCCGTCCTCCCGCTCACCGTCACCCTCCGCACCGCCGAGCCGCAGCGGCTGCCGCCGTTTCTCGGTTCCGCGCTGCACGGCGCGCTCGGGGGCGCGCTCTACCGCACCGTCTGCGCGTTTCCGAAGCGCGAGCGGTGCCCGGGCTGTCCGCTCTACGCGCGCTGCGCGTACGCGGCCTTGTTCGAAACGCCAGCGGGCGTGGAGCGACGCTCCACGCCTCAAGGGGAGAGGGAGCGTTGCCCCACGCCCCTTGAGGGCGGGAGCGCTGCTCCCGCCGCCGCCAACGATGCGCTCCACGCCGCCGGCATCCGCGATCAGGCGCCGCGCCCGCTGGTGCTCGCCTCCGAACCCGGCTGGACACGCACCAGCGGCAACCCGTTTCGTCTCGCCGCCGACTGCGACGTGCCGTTTCGGCTGACTCTGATCGGCCGCGCCATCGACGACCTGCCGGTCGTCATTGTCGCGCTGCAAGCGATGGCGAGGCGCGGGCTGGGCATTCCCGAGGAGCGGGAGCGGGATGGAGAGCGCCACCGGGCGGCCATGCAGCTCGTGGGCGTGACGACGGACAGCGCGCACGTCGTTTACGACGCCGAGAGCGAACGCTTCAACCCGCCGCCCACGGCGCCGGCACCCGATTCGGGCGGTGCCGGCGAGGCCACCATCGAGTTCGTCACCCCCCTGCGGCTCAAGCA
Organism: Deltaproteobacteria bacterium; assembly: GCA_016210005.1. Taxonomy (NCBI): domain Bacteria; kingdom Pseudomonadati; phylum Myxococcota; class Myxococcia; species Deltaproteobacteria bacterium. The sequence goes on from JACQVA010000166.1 coordinate 17,131, forward strand.
TCAGGGCCGCCTCGCCGGCACCGTCACGCCACCGCTCTTCTTCGACACGCTGGCGCAGCGCGCCAACGCGCTCGCCGTGCTCTTCGGTGATAACGCGGCGGCCGTGGATCGCGCTGCCGCGGTCGCCGCCGCCCACGACGTCGCGGTGGTCGCCACCCGCCTGCGGCGCGTGCACGTCACGCGCTATTCCGCGCGCCAGCGCCAACGCATGCAGTGGCCCGGATTGATGGGCACGCTGCACTGGCGTGGCGGCGCGCTGCGTGAGCTGTGGCCCCTGCTGCACTTCGGTGAACGGGTACAAGTCGGCAAAGGCACGGCGTTGGGATTCGGGCGGTACATGCTGCGCGGCGCCGCGTGAGCCGCGCGCAAATCCTTGAGGGTGGGGCGTTGCTCCCGCAAATCCTTGAGCGCGGGAGCGTTGCGCTCGCCAGCAGGAAACCGGCTGGAAACCGGCGTCGCCCCTTGCAATTCCCGCCCCCGTCGCGCGATGATCGCGTCACTGTGACAACCCCGCGCAACATCGCGGTGCCGGGCGCGGCCTCCTTCGTCACCGCCGTGTTACACGACCGGCTCCCACTGTTTCTCTATCGCCCGTATTGCGCGATCGTGCTCGACGCACTCGCCTTTCAACGGCAGAGCAGGAAGATGCGCTTGCATGGGTTCGTCATCATGCCGGACCACGTACACTGGGTCATGACGCCCGCACCACCGCGAACACCCAGTGACCTTGTTCGCGACATCAAGACGTTCACCGCAAAAGCAATCCGTGGACGGTTGCAGCATGAAAATGCCCCGGATCTGGTTGCGGCCCTCCGCCGCGCGGTGCGTCGTCCCGAGCGGCAATCCTACAAGGTATGGCAGGACGGCACGTGGATTCACCCACTGCTAAACGAGGACGAGTTGCGTGCTCGGATAGTGTACGTGCACACGAACCCGGTTCGGGCCGGCCTTTGTGTCGAGGCAGAAGGCTACCAGTGGTCGAGTGCGCGCAGCTACGAGCGCGGTGACGACGAGCCGATCGGGATCGATCGGATCGAGCTGTAAGCCGTGGAGCAATGCTCCACGGCTCAAGGGAACGGTGCGGCGAACCACCGCAGCACCGCCTTGAGAGCGGGAGCACTGCTCCCGCAGATCCTTGAGGGCGGGGCGTTGCTCCCGCCGCGTGGAGCAATGCTCCACGGCTCAAGACGCGGGTCGACGGCCGCAGGTATCGTCACGCCCCTTGAGGGCGGGAGCACTGCTCCCGCCCTCTTCCAACATTGCCGCCAACATTGCCGTGTGCGGCGCACCTCTTCTCGAATGCGCTTGGGTTGCCTATCGTGCGCGCATGGACGCGATGCAACCAACTGTGATCGCACCCTCCCGTCGCTCGGCCGCCGAGTTGGTCGCTTCCGCCGCTGCCCTCAAACAGCGGCACGACTGGGATGCACTCGCCGCACTCGCCGCCGAGCTGCCCCCGCACTGGGGCGCCGAATGGTTGCGCGCCGCCGACGAGGTGGCCTTCGCCGAAGGGCAACGGGGTCGCTTCGTCGCGGCGCGCGACCTGCTGGTGCGCGCCTTCGAGCGCGAACCCAGCCACCGCCGCGCCAGCGCGCTGGCCTATGTGCACTACGCCGCCCTGCTCGCGCACAACATCCGCAAGCCGCGCCTCGATGAACCCGAACCGTGGCGCAAAGGGTTCGAGCGCTGGATCACCGAAGCGCTGCGCCTGCGCCCCGACTCGATCGTCGATCGCTACCGCCTCGGCGTCTACTACGCCAGCATCCTGACCCAGAAGGACACGCTCGCCCTGCGCGCCTTTTGCGAAGCGATCGCGCTGTTCGAGCGCCTGCCCGCCGCCGCCCGCACGCCGCGGCACCGGCTCGCCACGCCGTACGTGCGCGCCCTCTACGGGGCGGCGCGTTCGGCCTATCGACTCGGCCGCCTCGACCAGGCGCGCCGCTGGATCTTTCGCTGTATCCGCTTCGACCATGAACGGCATCACCAAAAGCCGGTCTTCAAGTTGTTTCTAGCGGCCAAGGTGCTCGTAGCGCAGGAACAACTTGCCGACGCCGAACGGGCGCTGCGGCTCGCCGTGGACGCGCCGCACGACGGCGATCGCGACTTCGTCTACGCGCTGCTGGCCGAAATCGCCCTGCGACAGAATCGCATCGAAGATGCGGCGCAGTGGATCGTGCTCAACCTCCCCGCGCACAATCGCAAGCCGTACATCTGGCGCCTGCTCGGCGACTGCGAGGCGCGCGGCGGCCGCGTCGATCGCGCGCTCAAGCTCTACAAGAGTGCGCTGCTCAAGGATCGCGCCGGCCGGCACAAGACGCTGCTGCGCGTCGGCCGGCTCGCCGAGCAAGTCGGTCAACTGGCCGAGGCGCGCCGGGCCTACGAGCAAGCCGCCGAGTTTCGCCGCCGCCGCTACCTCAGCGAAGAGGTCGCCGCCCTCGAGGCGCTGGCGCGCGTGTGCGAGCAACAAGGCGATCGTGAGGCAGCACGCGCGGCCTTCACCCGCATGGCGCGCTTGCCGTTGCACGCCGAGCGCGCCGAGCAAGAGCTGGCGCGCCTGGCCGGATGAGGCAGGAATTCGATGTTTCGATCCTCGCGGGAGCGTTGCTCCCGGCACGTGGAGCACCGCTCCACGGCTCAAGGGACGGTGCGGCGAAGCACCGCAGCACCACCTTGAGGGCGGGGCGCTGCTCCCGCCGCTTTGTTATGGATGACACGAACGAACCCATCCGCTCGACCAACGCCAGCGCGCTCTATCCGCTCGCCGTCAAGGCCGCGGATGCGGGCGACTACGCCCGGGTCTCCGAACTGTTCGCGGCCGTCGAGCTTGCAGCACTGTCACCCGCGGAGGCGGCGTGCTGGCAGCGCCTGCTCACCGAAGCGGGCGACTTGGCCGCCGCGGCGACGTTGGCCGCGGAGCACAGCTCCGGACCTCAAGAAGAACCGCGCAGCGACGTACCCTTGAGGGCGGGAGCGCTGCTCCACGCCTCCGGGGGCGACGGCGGGGGCGACCCGGACCCAAAAACCTTGAGGGCGGGAGCGCTGCTCCCGCCAGCTGCACCTGAAGAAGGCGAGGATGACTTCCTCGACTTCGAACCCGGGCCGCGCGAAGCCGCCTCTGCGCCGGCACCGCCGCCGTTGGTGGACGCCATGCTGCGCTGGTTCGGCGGCCGCGGCGATGTCTATGCGCGCCAGTGGTACGACGCTCGGCGCGACCAGTCGGGGTACTGGCCGGTGCGCGAGCCGCTGACCGCGCGCGTGATGGAGCTGCACCTCCTCGGCCGTATCACCCTCGGGCAATACGTGCTCCATCCCGACAGCACCGTCAGCTTCGCCGCGCTCGACTTCGACCCGACACCGGCGGCGCTGGAGCAGATGCGCTTGGCCGCCGGTGACGACGGCGCCCTCGGTTGCGCCCCGATTGCAGACTACGTCCGGCGCGTGCTGGCCACGGCGGCGCAAGCCGGGCTGCCGGCGGTTGCCGAAGACAGCGGCGGTGTTGGCCTACACCTGTGGCTGTTCTTCGCCCCTCGGCTACTCGCGCCGCGCGCACGTGCCTTGCTGCGCGAGCTGCTCGCGCGTGCCGGGCCGCAACCACCCGCCGTGGCCGTCGAGATCTTCCCCAAGCAGGATGCCCTCAGCGGCAAAGGGCTCGGCAATCTCATCAAGCTGCCGCTGGGCGTGCATCAAGCAACTATGCGGGCCTCGCAACTCTTGACGGCCGAGTTGCAGCCGCTAGCGGCGGAAGAGGCGTTGGCGTCGCTGCGCCCGTGCCCGCCCGCCCGCATCGAGGCCCTGCTCCTCAGCCGGATCATCCCGTTCCCTACCCGCACCGCCAGTGAAGCGTTGTCCGCCGCCGTGGCACCGGCACCGCCCGCGCCGGCTGGTCCCACCCCGCGCGCTCTCGCCGAGGCGCTGGCGACCATTCCCGCTGGCCGCGAGGCCGAGCGCGCTGCCGACCGCGTCTTGAGCGGCTGCGCAGTGGTGCGCCAGCTCGCCCGCCAGGCGCATGAAGAACGTACGCTCTCGGCCGATGCCGCGCGCGCGCTGCTCTACACCGTCGGCCTAATCGGACGCGACAACGAGCGCATCGAGGCCATGTTCGCCAACGCCGGAGTCAGCGGCAAGGAACTCGAGCGCGTGCGCGCCGGTCTGCAAGGGCCGATGGGGTGCAAGAAGCTACGCGAACGCTTCGCGGCGCTCTGCCACGGCTGCGTCTGCCCCGCGGCGCCCGCCGCCGGCTACGCCACCCCGGCGCTGTTCGCCTTGGTCGCTCCGCCCAAGCTGGCGCGACGGGCAGCGTTGGTGCCGGCCGTCGAGGAGGCCGCGGTTTCCGCCGAATCCACGGCTACGGACATTGAGCAACGCCTCGCCCGCATTGAAGCCGCCTTGCAACGCCTCCAGCCCGCGCCCACGGAGGAGGAATGAACGCCAATGGAGCCGGCGTGCCCCCACGCCGGTCTCTTGTGGAGCCGGCTCCAGAGGGAAGCGCGGAATGAAAACCGCCTACATCACCGAACAAGGCGCCACGCTGCGGCGCGACGGCCCCGTGCTGCAGGTATGGACGGGTAAGAAGCGCATCACCGAACTGCTGGTGCATGATCTCGATCAGCTCGTGCTCATGGGCAACATCATGATCACACCGGCCGTGCTCGACTTCCTGATTGCCGAACGGGTCGATACCGTGTTCATGTCGATTCACGGCCGCTTTCGCGGGCGGTTGATGCACGAGCACTCGAAGAACGTGCGCCTGCGCCTGGCGCAATACCAGCAATTGCAGACCCCGGGCGTGGCTCTGGCTCTGGCGCAGCGGCTGGTGCGGGGCAAGATCCTCAACACTCGCGCCTTCGTGCTCAAGGCCGCGCGCCGTATGGGCGGCGACAGCGAGCTGGCCGAGGCTGCTGCCCGCTTGCTGGCCATGGCAGAGCGGCTCGCCGAGATGAAAACGCTCGAGCAGGTGCGCGGCTGCGAGGGGCGGGCCTCGGCGGTGTACTTCGGCATCTTCGGCCGCTTGCTCAAGCACCCCGACTTCACCTTCACCGACCGCAACCGCCGCCCGCCGCTCGATCCGGTCAATGTGCTGCTCTCGCTCGGCTACACGCTGCTGGCCAATGCCGTCGAGACGGCGATACAGATCGTCGGTCTCGACCCGTACCTGGGCGCGTTGCACGAGATCGCTTACGGCCGGCCGTCGCTGGTCTGCGACCTGATGGAGGAGTACCGCAGCGTGATTGTCGAGCCGATGGTGGTGGCGTGCATCAACCAGCGCTCCTTTGCGGCCGGCGATTTCGAGAGCGCAGGCGAGGGCGAGCCGGTGCGCTTCAAGCGCGCCGCCCTCAAGTGGTTTGTGGAGCTGTTCGAGCGCCGCTTGCGCGGCACCATCCTGTATCCGCCGCGCGGCCAGCGCCTGACGTATCGCCAGGTGATCGAAGAACAGGTGCGCCGGTGTGCGCGCGTGCTGCTCGGCACCGAGGCAGTGTATGAACCGTTTCTCATCCGCTAGGCGTGGAGCGACGCGCCACGCCTCAAGGGCTAAGGCTGAGCGACGCGCCCCCAACACCTTGACGACGGGAGGGCTGCTTCCGCCAACGCATCCGCATGTTCACCGTGATTGCGTTCGACATCGTTGACGACCGCACGCGCTATCGCGTCGTACAAGTGTTGCGGCGCTACGCCGTGCGGGTGCAGAAGTCGGTGTTCGAGGCCGGCAAGTTGAACCCGGCGGACTTTCACCGGATGCGTTTGGATGTCGAGCGGCTCATCAACGTCGGTGAAGACACCGTGCGGTACTATTTGCTGTGTGGTAACTGTGTCCCGCGGATCGAGGTCAGCGGGCTGGGGCGGCTAACCAAGGCCGAGGAATACAAGGTGGTATGAAGCGCGCCAGACAGCGGACAATCGCGGGGTCGCGCGTAAGTGTGCGAAAAGCCAGGCGTGGCCCCGGTGGCGCACCGGAGGACCGGCGCAGCGCATTTCCCCCGAAACGCCGGATGGTTAGCGCCGCACGACCAGCGGCATGGCGCGGCAGCAGAGGCCGCCGGCGAGGTTGGCGCGCCGACGGTTGCAAGCGGCGGCAGAATCAGCGAAAAGAAGGGGCGCGGTCCGACAGGACGATTCCTCGATGAGGGGATTGAGACGTACCCCACAGCGCCCGCCACGGACATTGAGTGTTGATGTCCGACAGGACGATTCCTCGATGAGGGGATTGAGACGAATGCCTCACTGAGAAACTGAGACCACGCTACATTATGTCCGACAGGACGATTCCTCGATGAGGGGATTGAGACGCGACCCAACAGCACCGGGGCGGCACAATGATGTATTCCGTCCGACAGGACGATTCCTCGATGAGGGGATTGAGACACTTGCACTTCCTGTCTTCCTGGTGGTCATCCCACAACGTCCGACAGGACGATTCCTCGATGAGGGGATTGAGACGTGATCAAGCATCTCGCCTGTTCGCCCTGGACCATTGTCCGACAGGACGATTCCTCGATGAGGGGATTGAGACACAGCCAATGCCTCACGCGCCGCGGAGGGCGGCCTAATGTCCGACAGGACGATTCCTCGATGAGGGGATTGAGACGTGGCGGTGGCGGTGGCGTTAGCTGCGACTTTGGGGGCCGTCCGACAGGACGATTCCTCGATGAGGGGATTGAGACTTGATCTGGTGACTCAGCTGCTTGTCTTTGTCCTTATCGCCGGTCCGACAGGACGATTCCTCGATGAGGGGATTGAGACCCGCTGGCACGCGCCGCCAGCGCCAGGCGCGCTGTGTCCGACAGGACGATTCCTCGATGAGGGGATTGAGACAGGGCCGATCGCAGCTGGTCGCGCAGTTCGCCCTGCGCGAGTCCGACAGGACGATTCCTCGATGAGGGGATTGAGACGTCGACCTCCGCGAGACTACGCGCTCGTTGTGCCACTGATGTCCGACAGGACGATTCCTCGATGAGGGGATTGAGACAGTGTGCGGAGTGTTTTGTCGTCGGGTGCCATCAGCTTGTCCGACAGGACGATTCCTCGATGAGGGGATTGAGACTGCGCTGCGCCACCACCTCGATAGTCTCGTCGCCAGTCCGACAGGACGATTCCTCGATGAGGGGATTGAGACCCTTTGGTTCGGGCTCGCCGCGCTTAAAGTACCACTCCCCGTCCGACAGGACGATTCCTCGATGAGGGGATTGAGACTGTATCGATCCGGTGGTGGGCTACCTTCCGCCATGAGGTCCGACAGGACGATTCCTCGATGAGGGGATTGAGACTCCGAGCAGCTGACGTCACGCCCGAGCCACTGCTGCTGTCCGACAGGACGATTCCTCGATGAGGGGATTGAGACTCGTCACACTCGGCTACCCCGTCTCGATCGAACTGGTCCGACAGGACGATTCCTCGATGAGGGGATTGAGACGTCGCCGGTTTTGCGCACCTGCTGCTCGCTGCGCTGGATGTCCGACAGGACGATTCCTCGATGAGGGGATTGAGACGACACCGTCGGGCTGCGTGGCCTTCTGCTCGGCCTGTCCGACAGGACGATTCCTCGATGAGGGGATTGAGACACCTTCGCCCGCTCGGCCTGCTCCGCGACCGACTCGTCCGACAGGACGATTCCTCGATGAGGGGATTGAGACGTAGCCGGCCGCGCGGAGCTCCTGCTCTTCGGCGCTCGCCAGTCCGACAGGACGATTCCTCGATGAGGGGATTGAGACGATTGCCGCGATAGGCGGCGACCAGACGCGAACAGCGCGTCCGACAGGACGATTCCTCGATGAGGGGATTGAGACGGCCCGCGAGTGCGAGGATCGCGTGGTTGATCGGTCCGACAGGACGATTCCTCGATGAGGGGATTGAGACGTCGCGTAGCAGCAGCCGCCCGGTATCCGCCGCAGGTCCGACAGGACGATTCCTCGATGAGGGGATTGAGACACCCACTGGCGGATCGCCACGACGCGCGCGGCTATTTTGTCCGACAGGACGATTCCTCGATGAGGGGATTGAGACTCGACCAACTCGCCGTTCCGCGCCCGCACCAGGATTGCCGTGTCCGACAGGACGATTCCTCGATGAGGGGATTGAGACCCAATGTGGGTGAGTTCCATGGTTCAAGTTCCTATCTTGTCCGACAGGACGATTCCTCGATGAGGGGATTGAGACGTACGCTAAATGCCAGTGTGCGTTCTGGCGGCCAAGTACGCAGAGAGCGCAGAGGGCCGCAGAGGCAAGAGCCGAAATCCTTTTCATTCCTCTGCGTCCCTCGGCGTCCTCCGCGGTGAGAAATCCGGTTTCCATGACGAAGAACGGATTCAACCGCAGAGAGCGCAGAGGGCCGCAGGGGGTGGGCCGGAGCGTGTCGGTAAGGGCGGCTGCGCTTGCGCCCTGCATTGTGTCCGCGACACTTGTGCCCGTCACGGGTGATCCGTGCACACCCCGCTCACCCTGAACTACTATGGCCGAAAGTCTTGGCGTCGCGCGCAGATTTCCCTCCGTCATTCCCGCGAAGGCGGGAATCCATCCGGAGCCCCACCGCCCCTGGATGCCTGCCCCACGCCTTCGCGGGGGCAGGCTCTAAAGATTGCGGGCATGACGGAATACCCCTGTCGAGCTTTGGGCTGCGGGCCAAGCCCGCCCTGAGCAAGAGCAAGCGCAGCGGATCGCGACCCCACTGTGGCCGGCGAAGACCGTGGTGCGGGCTCCCGCGCCCGACTACACCCAGCACGCTTACGCTTGCTCGCGCGTTGAGCCGAACGCTTGGGCTCCGCGGCGCTGATGGGGGCGAACAGTGCGCCCGTCGCACCTCTTCAGGTGCCAGTCGCGGCTAGGTTGTTGGAAAACAGAGTGGTCCCAACGGGAATCGAACCCGTGTTACCGACGTGAGAGGCCGGCGTCCTAACCGCTAGACGATGGGACCAGTGGCGGCAGATTTTATGATTGCGGATTGCGGATTTGTCAACGATACCGAACCCAAATTCCGCAATCCGCAATCACCCAGCTGAGGAGGTAGGACTCGAACCTACAATCGCCTGATCCAGAGTCAGGTGGCTTACCAATTAGCCGACTCCTCAATACCCAGATCGGCCGGTAGATTACGGAGGCCCCGGCGCGATGTCAAGGCAGCATTACGACGTGCGGGCCGCCACCGCCGTTGCTGCGCCGGTGGCGGCGACGGCCCATTCGAGGCCGCGCCCGAGCCGTGCCAGCGCGCGCTCTTTGCCCAACACCTCTAGTACCTCGAAGATGCCGGGGCTGGTGGTGCCGCCGGTCAGAGCAACGCGCACGGGCTGCGCGAGCTTGCCCAGCGCCAGGCTGTGTCGTGCCATCACCGCGTTGAACACTTGCTGCAACCCGTCGATGTTCCACTGCGACAACCCAGCGAGCTCTCCGGCTAGGTCACGCAACGGTGCGGCGGTTGCCGGTTGGAGATGTTTGGCGGCGGCCTTGGCCTCGAGTTCGACGTCATCGCAGAGATAGAACCGTGCCGAATCGGCCAGTTCGACCAATGTCTTAGCCCGCTCCCTTAGGGTGGCGACGGCACCGGCCAACCACGTGTCGTCGCCGGGGATGGGCCAGCCGCGCGCGGCGATGAACGGCTTGACGGCTTGTGCGAGCGCGGCGGCGGGCATGGCCTTGAGGTGCTGGAAATTCACCCACTCCAGCTTCTCCGGGTTGTAAACGCCGGCCGACTTGCCCACGGTTTCGAGCGAGAACTTCTCGATCAGCTCGCCGCGCGTGAAGATCTCCTGGTCGCCATACGACCAGCCCAGGCGCGCAAGGTAGTTGATCAGGGCGTCGGGCAGGTAGCCGAGGTCGCGATAAGCGGTTACCGAGGTGGCACCGTGCCGCTTGCTCAGCCGGGCCCGGTCGAGCCCGAGGATGAGCGGGATGTGTGCGAACGCCGGCATCGGGTATCCGAAAGCTCGGTATAGCTGGATCTGCTTCGGGGTATTGGCGAGGTGGTCTTCGCCGCGAATGATGTGGGTGACCTGCATCAGCGCGTCATCAACCACCGCGCAGAAGTTGTAGGTCGGAATGCCGTCCGAGCGCACCAGCACCAGGTCGTCGAGCTCCTGGTTTTGCACCACCACCGGGCCTTTAACCAAGTCGGGGATGTTGGTCTCGCCGTCGAGTGGGGCTTTGAAGCGAATGGTAAATGGGCCGTCCGAGCGGGCGGTAGAGCTGCGGCAGGTGCGGTCGTACATCGGCTTACGGCCGGCAACCATGGCGGCCTTGCGCTTGGCGTCGAGGAGCTCGGCCGTACAGTAACAACGGTAGGCATGCCCGGCGCGGAGCAAGCGCTCAGCGTGCTCGCGGTAAAGATCCCAGCGCTTGCTCTGGTAGAAGGGCCCTTCGTCCCACTCCAGTTGCAGCCAGCGCATGGCCTCGATAATGGCCTCGATCGACTCCGGCGTCGAGCGCTCGCGGTCGGTGTCCTCCACCCGCAGGATGAAGACCCCGCCGTGATGACGCGCATAAAGGTAGGAAAACAGCGCGGTGCGGGCGCTGCCGATGTGCAAGTAGCCGGTGGGACTGGGAGCGAAGCGGGTGCGCACGACCATGGGCTGCGAGTAACAAGGGGGGCAAGGCAAGTCAACGCGCTTAGCCGGCGCACGCCAGCGCACTGTTCGCGGGCGCAGTCACGGCGGCGGCTTGGCCGGAGCCGAGGCTAGACGGCGGCTTGTCGTGGAGCCGGAACGGGCGGCGGCCCGGCTTCAGCGCGCGGAATACGCGCGCACAAGGTGGTCCCTCGCCCGGCGACGCCGGTGACGAGTACGTTGCCGCCCAGTAATAGCGCCCGCTCGCGGATGCCGAACAGGTCGAGCGATTGCGGGCTCTTGCTCTCGGCCTCGCTTACCCCGCGGCCGTCGTCATGCACCTCCAGCACCAGGTCGGTGCCGTCGACTCGCAGAACGATGGCGATGCGCTGGGCACTGCTATGGCGGGCGGCATTGGTGAGCGCTTCTTGTACGATACGAAACAGCGCGGTGGAGCGGACTTGATCGACCGCGATCTCCGGCTGCGGGCTGGTGAACGTGCAAGCCACGCCGCAGCGCGCTTGGAATTCGCGCGCCAGCCATTCGATAGCGGCGGTGAGGCCGAGGTCATCCAACAGGCTCGGCCGCAGCTCGGAGGCGATGCGCCGCACTGAGTGAATCATGGTTTGCGCCAGTTCCGACATCGCGCTCAGCCGCTGCCACAGCAACTCCTCGGCAGCGCCGGCACCGGCCGTGGCGGCGAAACGCTTGGGCAGCAAGTCCAGATCAATCTTGAGGGCGGCGAGCATCTGCCCCAACTCGTCGTGAATCTCGCGTGCCAGCCGCGTACGTTCCTCCTCACGGACCGACTCCAGGCGCGCCGAGAGCGCGTGCAGCTGCTCGTTGGCGGCCTGCAAAGCCTCGGTGCGCGTCGCCACCCGCCGCTCGAGGTCGGCGTTGAGCGCCAGAATCTCGCTCTCGGCCTGCTGCCGTGCCGCTAACTCTCTCAGCGATTTGAGGCGATAGCACTGCAACTCGCGCGCAGCTACCAGCGAGATGACGAAGCCGACGGCGACGGCCGCGCCCGGATCGTCGAGCAACACCTGCAAGTTACCGTCCGCGCGCCAGACCGCGGCGCCGAGCAGCACGGCGCCGTAAAGCACGCTGGCCGCTTGCAGCCACACTCCCCAAGGCAACAGCGTGGCGGTGGTTAGCGCGGCGCCCACGAACAGCACGGCGGTGGTTTGGTACTCACGGCTGGGGCTGACGATACCGGAAATCGCGGTCATCAAATACGCCATCGCTACCACCAGCAGTGATACCGCGAGGGCGTGCCGGCGCACCCAACGGGCGCGCAGCGCCAGTAGGGTCGTGGTGGTCAAGAAGATGCCGCCGCATTTTACGAAGAACGGTGCCGCCAGTTGCGGGGCTAGCAACAGCTCCAAGGTGCCGAAGGTGAGCCCAGCGGTGAGCGCAATCCAAAGGATCGTGCGCGTGCGAGCGATCAACAGATCGGCCAGCGCTCCGTTGCCCGGATGTGGAGCGGCGGCGGTCAGGCCGCTAAGGCCTATTGTGACCATGGCGATCCTCTCCTCGTGCCTGTGTCGCACACCGCCGCCGACGCCGTCAAGCCTCGCCCGGCGTCGGCTCACGACAGGCCCATGGCCGAAAGGGACGCAATCTGTCATTCCCGCGAAAGCGGGAATCCACGGCACCGGCTCGCTACGACCCGCCAAACGCCAAACTGGATTCCCGCTTTCGCGGGAATGACGGCCATAACACCGAACCACGTTACCCAC
>JACQVA010000167.1 GCA_016210005.1 Deltaproteobacteria bacterium
CCTCGATGCGCATGCGAATCGCATCGATCGCACCGACCGGAAAAACCAACCCCGCCGCTTCCACCACCGCCGTCACGCATGTACGTCTACCGCAATCCAACCTCCGTGTCCAGAGGCCACAAGTCGGGCAGGGTCAGCCAGTCGTGGGGCGACAACTCGCTCAAGATTCACGACCCGGATACACACCTGGATGTACCCGATCCGGATGTTCGGGCGATGGTCGGGTGCTGAGCTGATAGGGTGGTTACGGAGATCGTGACGACGGTGAGATTGGGCGGCCGGCAGGGCCGCCCCAACCCGTCGCTGGTGAGGCGGAAAAGTGCAAAGAAAGCTCATCTTGCTGTCCCTGTTGGCGATCGGTCTTCTAGGGATAATCGTGCGCGCCGTGGAACGGGCGGACGCGCCCGCGGCCGACGGTGAGTTTGGGCGGCGGACGTCCTTCATCAGTTGGCGCCAAGTCCCTTTCGGTCGCCAGTCGATGTCTATCGACTCGGCTGATTTCAATCATGACGGGTATCCCGACCTAGTCATCGACAACCTCGGGGTCGTTGAGTTGCTGCTGAACGATCAGAAGGGGAATTTCTCGCCGCCTCTGTTGCACCGGCGAGGCGGCTTCGGCGCCTTTCGCCACCTGATCGCGCGGGATCTCAACGATGACGGCAACGCAGATGTCGCCATGAGCTACCAGGGCTCCGGAGATGTGTGGGTCTTTCTTGGGGACGGCCTGGGCGGGCTCTCCCAAGGGGTCTCCGTCGCGACGGGAGGGCCTCCCAACAGCTTGGCGGCGGCAGACGTTGACGGCAACGGCACGCTCGACATTGTGGTCGCCTTGGCCGGGACGGTTGAGTCCGGAGGCATCGGCGCGGTGCAAGTGCTCCTCGATGACGGGCACGCCGTATTCGCGAGCGGCGCCATCGTCACGGCCGGGATCGCACCGGCGCGTATTGCCGTTGGCGACTTCGACGCGGATGGTCATCCGGATGTCGCGGTGACCAATCAATATGTGAGACGAGCCACCGTCATGTTCAATGGCAGCACCGGGATCTTCGGCAATCCCGTGGAACTCAAGCCGGTCCAGGATCGCCATACGCCGGGCCCCTGGGGCATTGCGGCCGGCGACCTCAACGGCGACGGCATCCACGATCTGATCATTGCCAACGGCCTGTTCGACATACTCAAGCCAGCTGCGGGCCAAGCAGCAGGCGGAGGGGGTGCGAGTCTGGAGAGCAACTCAGAATACCACTTGTCCTTCGGCAATGCTGCGCTATTCATTAGCACCGGCCAGCGCGGTTTTACCGGCCCGACGTTTCTGCCGGCCGATAGCGTCCCGCGCGATTTCCGTTTAATCGATTTCAACGGCGATGGGCGGCGCGACATCGTGTCGGCCGGGCTGGTGGGGATCGTCCCTCTGATAGCGCGCGGCGATAGCAGTTTTGCCCGCTTCGGTCCGACCGGCGGGTCTGGATTCACGCTCGCCACTGCTGACTTCAACGGCGACGGTCTTATCGACGTTGCTATGGACGGCGGTGGGGGTCCCCGCGCGGATTTGTCCCTGCGCCTGCCCGACGGCACACTGCCACAACCCTACAAGCTTCGTTGGCGCGCCGGCGCTGGCTGGTGCGATGAGCCAGTGTGTACGCCGATCGCACCCGCGGGCGCCGCCGCGGCCGACGTGAACGGCGATGGTATTTTGGACCTCTTGACGACGACAGGCAGTGGTGGGCGACTGGTGACCTTCTTGGGGCGCGGCGAGGGCAACTTCGATCCGCCTATCGACTCGGCGACTGGCGGCCTCGTTCAGCGCTTGGCCGTGGCTGACTTTACCGGGGACGGGGTCGCGGATGCGGTCGTGACCAGCTCCGAAAGCGGAGACGACGCGCTCGTGCTAGTCGTATTGCGAGGGGATGGTCAGGGTCACTTTGAGCGCGTCACCCGGCTCCGCACTGCGGATGCCGAGTACGGCCGGATTGCTGTCGCGGATTTTGACGGCGATGGGGCGCCGGATATTGCCGCAGTGGCGCGGCGGTTTGGCGAGCAGTTTGCCGGGGCCGAGGTCTTCCTAAACGCCGGAGCCGGCCAGTTTGACCCCGCGGCCGGCCTGCCTACCGGCAAGGTCACCCTCAACGCGCTCGCCGGCGATCTGAACCGTGACGGCGCCATAGATCTAGTTCTGGTGAACACCCAGGATCTCTGCGTGTATTTGGGCCACGGCGATGGCACTTTTGCAGACGCATTGACGGTGCCGGTCACGCGCGAAGTCGCGACCAGCGGCGGCAATCTTCAAGCAGCACTTGGCGACCTCAATGAAGATCGCGTCCTTGATCTGGTGGTTTCGCATTCCATTAACGGCACCAAATTGGGACAACCGTATGGGACTCTCTGGCTACGGGGCGACGGAACGGGCCGCTTCGTCGATCCTGTTCAGCTTGCGCCCGAACACGTTGGCTTGCAGACGCAGGATTCCTTCATCGGTGGCGTGTTGGCGGCCGACTTCAACGCGGATGGGCACCTTGATATCGCCCAGGCATCCTTCGGCGGCGTCACAGTCTTCGAAGGAAATGGCCGCGGGGCGTTCGCGCCCTTCTTGCGGTACTTCGCCATGCCCATCGCCGGCGACGGGTCGTGTTGCTTGACTGCGGCCGACTTCAACGGTGATGGGCTTATCGATCTTACGACACCATTCGCGGGAAGCGAGGAGGTGATCTTTACGCTGCTGTTCAATGATACTCACCCTGAGCAACGCGTGCCCGGCGACGCGAACTGCGACGCTCGCCTCACGGGCGCGGACGTCTCGGTGCTGACGCGCCGCCTCTTCAGCGAACTCTACTTCCCCGCCTGCGGCGGCGCGGATGCCAACGCCGACGGCTCCATCTCGGTGGCGGATGTGACCGCGTCGCTGAAGGAGATGTCGAGCACGAGCGCCCGGCGGTCATGATGGAGGCGATGATGCGGAACCAAGCAGCGACAGGCCGAGCGGTCGGGACCGGCCGCATTCTCTTGTGGTGCTTGATGGTGTTGAGGTCATCAACCGCGGTGGCGACTGAGCTTGCCTACGTCGCCAACGAGCTCGGCAGCGGCATCTCCGTCATTCACACGACCACGAACGCGTTGATCGACACCATCGCGGTACGGCCGGTGCCGATCGAAGTGGCCACCAGCCCCGATGGCCGGATGGTGTATGTCACGCATGTGGGGGGCGTCTCGACGATCGCCACAGCGACGAGCAGTCTCGTTGGCGAGATCCCGGGCGATGTGTTTGAGCGTCTGCCGGGACCCATCGCATTCAATCGTGACGGCTCGCGTGCCTACATCGTCGAGCCGGGATTCCCCGACGACTCGGGATTCGGCTTCTTCCTGGGCAGGGAAGTGGCCGTCATCGATACGAGTGTACTGGCGCTGGTGACGAAGATCCCCGTCGACGTCCAGCCGAACGACATCGTAATGGCACCCGACGGAACACGCGCCTACGTGTCGAACTTCAGGTTCGGAACCATTTCGGTCATCGATATCAATCGCAACGTCGTGACGGATACGATCCAACTGGATCATCCGCCCACTCGGCTCACTGTGACACCCGACGGACGCGCACTGTACGTGGCCCACTTCCTTTCGGGGGGCGTGGGCGTGGTCGACATCGAGTCGGCCACTGTCACTGAATTCATCTCACTCGGCGTCGATGTGGGCCGCCCAACGGACGTGGTCGTTACACCGGACGGTACCACCCTATACGTCGTCAATGCGACCCTACCCGGCACCGTTAGCGCGATCGATACGCGCACGAACGTCGCATTCGCCACCATCCCAGTGGGCGACATTCCGAAGCAGGCGGCCGTAACTGCCGACGGTGCGTATCTCTATGTCACAAACTCGGAATCCGACACCGTTTCGAGCATCGATATGCGGACCAATACCGTTGTTGCGACCGCCGCTGTCGGCCCATCGCCGAGAGGCATTGTCATCGCGACCCTGCCCCCCGCATGCGCCGGCGACTGCGACGTGGACGGCGTTGTGACGGTTGACGAGCTGGTCCGCGGCGTGCGCATCGCCCTCGGCCGCACATCACTCGCTAGTTGTCTGGCGATGGATCCAGGTGGAGAAGGCACGGTGAGCGTCGACGAGCTGGTGCGGGCCGTGAATCACGCCTTGGGCCGTTGCGACTAACGTCGGCAAATTCGGTCGCGATGGCCCAAGCCAAACGAACAGGAGCGCCCGCACCTCTCTTGCCGGCTTGCGTGCCGGCACTCGCTGTGTGCGCCGACACCTCTGCTGCAATGGCTGGTGCCGCTCCCGAATCTTGCTTTGAGCCTGGACTTGTTGCCGGCGCGTTGATTCGGCCATTGCCGGGCAACGGCTCGGCGGTCGCCATTTCTTCCAGTGGACTCGCCTTGACGGCGGGACACGTCGTGTCCAACTGCCTGGCGAAGCTGCGGACCGAAGCGCCGAGCGGGTTACTCGGCGCCGGCGGCAGTTACAGAAGACAGGCGCCGCGCCACTGGCCCGACAACGTGCTGCTGGTGCCATCGGACGTCATCCGCCGGCAGCTCGGGCGACTCCTGCCGTGATGAGTCTTGCCTCATCATTCCGCGCGCACCTTAGCCTGGCGATGTCCGTCGGCGCTGTCGGTGGCCTGCTCTTCGGCAGCCGCGAGGGCGTCTTGATGCTCCACGCGAATGCCGCCATCCAGCCGGGGCAGTATTTCTGGTTGTACCTCGGCGTGCCGGTGCTCAGCTGGATGGCGCTGGGTGTGTTGCTCGCTGCGATGGGCGCGGTCGTGGCTCTGGCCCTTCGCCTTGACCCGGCATCCCGGGCGGCGCTTGGCGTCCACACGGGGCTCGTCGCCACCGCAGGATCACTGTCTGTCAGCACGTCCTGGCGAGAAGCCATCGTGACGCGCTTGCGCGACGTCGGCAGCCCCGCGAACCCGTTCGCCGACATCATGCTCTGGGCGCTGGTCCTCGCCATCTCTGCCGCCGCGGCGTTAGTCGCGGCAAGTCTCGCCGCTGCGTACATGCGACAGTCTGTGATCGTGTTGCGTATCGGCGCGGGGGCGGCCGTGGCCGCAGCGGTGCTCCTGCTTCTGCCGGTCGGCCGATTCCTGGCGACCGATTGGAAATGGGAAGCCGGCCCGCGCCGCGTCGCCGCGACTATGGCTGGAACGCCGAACGTGCTCCTCATCTCCATCGACACGCTGCGCGCCGATCACCTGGGATGCTACGGTGACCGGCATCACCTCACGCCACGAATCGATCGCTTGGCGCACGAGGGCACGTTGTTCGAGCAGGCCATCAGCGCATCGTCGTGGACGTTGCCGGCGGTCGCCTCGATCCTGACCGGACTCTACCCCCGTCACCACGGCGCGGGACGGATCACAAACGGCCGGACCCCGCTCGGACGCTCGCCTCTTCCCCGGGGCTCGTGGACTCTCGCGACGGCCCTGCATGCGCGCGGCTACCGCACGAACGCCATTGTCACGAACCCGTACCTCGGGCTGTACTATAACCTCGGCGAAAGCTTCGACGGGTACGAGAATATCACGATCGAGTCAGAGGCCTTCCTGTCTTTCGCACAGACAGCCGCGGTGCGGCTTGCGACCTGGCTTCGCCCGGATAGTCTCATTGGTGACCGCGGAGATACCGTCAGCCGGCGCGCCGCGAGGTGGCTGGAGACCGCAGGTGGCCCGTCACCGTTTCTTCTCTGGCTCCACTACCTCGACCCGCATCCCCCCTATGGCCGCTCCGATGCGATTCGGCACAAGAGCATGCGCGGCGATCTGTCGTTCGCGCCGGCCGATCACGAGCAGGAGGACTTCACGCTGACATCTCCTGATGTGGCGCGTTTGCGCAGCGGAGAGATCCGGCTGAGCGCCAAGGAGAAGGAGGCGGTCCGTGAACTCTACCGCGCCGAGGTGGCGAGCGTGGACGCCGCCGTCGGCGCGGTGCTCGATGCGCTCGACCGGCACGGCCTCCGGGATCGGACACTCGTCATCCTGGTGGCCGATCACGGCGAGGAGTTTTGGGAACACGGGGGTGTCGAGCATGGCCACACGGTCTACGACGAACTCGTACATGTCCCGCTGCTTATGCGCTGGCCCGGTCATGTTCGTGCGGCGGCACGAGTCGCGGCACAAGTGAGTGTAACCGACATCGCGCCCACGATCGTCGATCTCCTCGGATTCCCCGTACCGCCGGGTCTGGACGGCGTGACCATAGCGCCGGTCTTGCGCGGCGAACCCTTCAGCAGGCGAGCCGCGCTAAGCGAGAACATGCTCTTCGCCGAGGAACGCACCGGATTTCGAACGGCGACTTGGAAATACATTCGTTGGAGCGACGGCAAAGAGGAGGTGTACAACCTCGCCGACGATGCCGCCGAGCGCCGAGACCTGGTCGGCGTCGATGCCGTCTCCGGGCCGCTTCGCGTGCTGTACGCGGACTTGGTCCGTCACGTCGAGGTGGCGCTACCGTCGCAGCAGGCGGCTCCGGACGAACGCGCCGATGCGGCCTTAAGAGCGCTGGGCTATCTGCGCTGAGTCGCCCCTTGAAGCTGCGCGATCTGCCGAATCGCCGTCGGCGCTGAGATCACTGCGCGGGTGCGCAAGCTTACGACGACGCGGTGCATCTGGTGATCTGCCTTCGCCTCCCGGGCCACCCGGCGCGCAATCGTCTCCCCGCACGCCCGCGCACACTCCGTCACACGGGCAAAATCAGTGACGTTGAGTATCACGAAGCGCGAAAGAAGGTCTTGGAAGGGATCGGTAGTCGACGACCACCGTCAGCCGAGAACCACGGGCGGCAGGCCACAACCAAGAAGAGAGGTCCGTAGATGATGAAGTCGCCGGAGGCCTTAGTCTCGTACTCGGTCTGGTGACCCTCGGGGGGTGCCAGCCAGGAGGGGTGCGTCTTCGCCTGAGAGCGTGCAGATCCCCAGTCCGTCTACCAGCCCATTGGCGAAGATCAGGAGGGCATCTTCGACGCTGGTTTCCATGATTTTCGCGCCTTGGGGCCACAGATGCCGCCCCGGGGCTCGGAGCCCAGTAACTTCAGCTACACGTCCTCAACCGGGCTGCGCCCGTCGAGCCAGTTCAGCTCGCTATCCAGCATGAACTGTGTGGTCCAGGGTATGGTGCACTCCCACGGCCGAAACTGCACGATGGTCTCGTAAAGCGACCGGATATGCTCCGGGCTCGGATCGGTGGTCAACGCTGCCAGCTGCGCAAGCAAATCGCGTGGTTTGTCGGCGGCGCGCTCCAGTACGGCGAGGAACCACTTGTGATACGGGTAAAGCAGTTCGTTGTGAGCCAGAATCAGCCTGCCGGCGAACAGCACCATCTTGTTAGCGGCGACGCCGAGCAGGTAGCGGTTCCGCAGCTTCAACGCCTCGTGGGCATACCAGTGCCAGACCTCGAACTGGGCGTAGAAGCGCTGCAAGCGGGCGGCTTTGTCGGCGAGCGGATAGCGCACGATTTCACCCAGGACGGTCGCAAGACCGGCGATGCCGGAGAACAGCACCTGGGCATCCTGAAACGCAAAGCGCGCCGGCTCACTGCCGGCGGCGGCGATCTTCTGCAGGAACCCTTCTCCGAGATACTTCCCGTCGACGTAGCCGCCTTCGTAAGCGCACAGCGTGGGATCGTAATACTGCAGTCGCCCGTCACGCAGGCGCGCTTCGTAGTCGCGATCCGAAACGAGGATCATGACGTCGACGTCGGAGGCCGCGGTCGCAAAGCCGTGAGCGATCGAGCCACCGAGGATCAAGGCTAGGACCTCGGAGTCGTTGCTGAAGTGCTGAATGCTTCTTTGTATCGCGTCCTGATGATGTGCGTACATCCTAGCTCCTTCGGGTCGGCGACCTGATCGCCACGGCGGATTGCCGCCATCGCGCCCGCCGTGCAATTCCATGCTCCCGCTCGCGGCGGGCTGCACGTGGCCCCCTCGAACAGGTTGCGTTGACGCGGGTTTCTCTACACCAGCCGGCAGCCGCCGTCGACGGCTCCCATATGCGTCACCATGCGTCGCCGGTGCATTGGTGCCGGGCCGGCGCCAACCCTGACTTCCGTTGGCCCCCGCCCGCCCCTGCCGCGTGCGCGACAAATTTGTGGGTAACGTGGTTCGGTGTTATGGCCGTCATTCCCGCGAAAGCGGGAATCCAGTTTGGCGTTTGGCGCTATGGACAAGCAGTTCTGCGTTTACATCCTGGCCAGCAAACGGAACGGCGCCGTGGATTCCCGCTTTCG
>JACQVA010000168.1 GCA_016210005.1 Deltaproteobacteria bacterium
AGCGTGCCGTTCCGTTTGCTGGCCAGGATGTAAACGCAGAACTGCTTGTCCATAGCGCCAAACGCCAAACTGGATTCCCGCTTTCGCGGGAATGACGGCCATAACACCGAACCACGTTACCCACAGATTTGTCGCGCACCCTCGCCCCGTGCACGACCGCTACCAAGGCGGGCTGCATCATCCGGGTTCACGGGCGGGGCGGGCGCGTTTCACTTGTGCCGCCATCGGTCGTCAGCCGCCGAGCCGGTCAGGGCACCAGCCGGGCGGCGTTTTCGCCGAGGATGGCCCGCAAAGCCGGCGCACTGAGCCCTTGCCGGCGCAGCCAAGCCCTCGACTCGGCGATGGTGACGGTGGTGTTCGGGCAGTCGCTGCCGAAGAGAATCCGTTCGCTTAGCCTCTCGATGCGCTCGACCGGCAGTGGCGGCAACCACTCAGCGGCGCTGGTCAGGTCGGCGTGGAGCTGCTCGTGACATTCGAGCAGATCGAGTGCGGCATCGATGTCGGGCAGACCGGCATGGGCGATCACCAGCCGCAGGCGCGGGTGCGCGGCGGCGATGCGAGCGATCGCTTGCAGTTCGTGGGCGTAGGTGCGGCCGCTGACCTCGCGCCCGGCATGCACGACTACGGGAATGGCGCGCGCCTCGGCGGCTGTCCATAGGGGCTCGAGCCGCTGATCGTCGGCGTCGAAGCGCCCGACCGAGCAATGGAGCTTAGCCAGCTTGAGCCCGAAATCACCAAACGCACGCTCAACCATCGCCGCAAGATCGGCATCGTCGGGATGGAAGGTCGCGGCGGCAACAACGCCGGGGATGGGCTTGACGGCGCCGGCGATCCACTCGTTCAGCTGCGCGGCAACGCCGGCCTTGTGTGCGTATGGCAGCGCCCAGAAACGCTCCGTGCCCGCATCGTGCTGCGCTCGGACGATATCGCCGAGCCGCACGCCATCGTAAGCGAGCTTGCCCCAGCCCATGTGCTGATCGAAGAACCGCCGGATGGCGAGCGCGAGCTGGTCCGGCATGACGTGGCAATGGCTGTCGATGAGCACGGGCCGCATGGTGGCAGCAAACGCCAGTGCCGGTCAACACCACCGGTGATGTTACGGGCGCGTCGGCGGCGCTCCGTCGGCTCGGTAAGTGAGAGTCGTCAGCCGCCGATCCGCTCGCGCCCCGGCGTCATGCTGGTGGCTCGCCCGCGGGTGCCTGACCGAGGGCGCCGGCATTCCCTCGGGCAGCGCGAGAGCGCATTCGCTATGCCCGGCGGCCGGGCGAAGTTCGGGGCGTGTCTTGCTGCAAGATGTTGCTGAGCCACTGAGTGGCGGATTCGCCCCAATTCGCCGCCGAGCTGTCTAGGCCGGGCACCAGGGCGGCGAGCTTCTCCAGCGTGGCGGCGCTCGGGGGCACGGATATATCGATCAGCTGAAAACGAGCGGCGGCAAAGACCGCCCACACCATCCACGAGTGCGGCAAGCTGAGGGCGCCCGGCCACAGCGGCCGCAGCCCGGGGTTATGAGCCATCGGGGTGTCGGTAACGCTCGGCATCACCAGGGCAACGTGTATGTCGCTGCCGTGCAACTCGGCGCGCAAGGCCTCGGTGATGCCGACCAGGGCGAACTTGGTGGCGCAGTAGCCGCCCAGCGGCGGCATGCCGCGCCGCCCTGCCAGCGAGGCCATGTTCACGATGCAGCCGCTGCCCTGGCGCTGCATCAGCTGCACCGCTTCCTGCATCACAAACAGCGCGCCGAACAGATTCACGTTCAGCATCGCGGTCAGGTCGCCGGGCTTGAGATCCAGTACCGGTGAGGAGATCAGCACGCTGGCGCTGTTGACGACCACGTCGATCCGGCCCCAGCGGGCGTAGACCGCCCGCAGGTTGGCGCGCACGGCGTTACGCTTAGTCACATCGGTAGGCACCACCACCGCCTCGCCGCCGCGCTGGTTGATCGCCCGCTTCACCTTTTCCAGCGCCTCGCGCCGCCGGGCAACGAGGGCGACGCGTGCGCCCACGGCCCCGAAGGCCAAGGCGGTCTCGCGCCCGATGCCACTTGAGGCACCGGTTACCACCACCACCTTGCCGCGAAACTCATCGAACCACGCCATGCGGTTGCTCTCCTTGCGCCTCTGCTCGCTCGTGCCGCCCGCTCACCCCCAGCATCGCCCGTATCAGGGGCCGCGGTCAAACCCGCCGCCCGCTTGCGCCGATGCCCCCGAATCGCCACACTCGCCCCCGAGCAGTACGAACCTCGGCGATGGCGGCGCGTAGTCACTCGAAAACCGGTAGTACGCTTACCCGCGGGCGCACCAAGCGCGTCCTGAAGGTCGGTGAGCTGGCCACCTCGGTCGGCTCCTCTTACGTCATCGAGGCGCTGAAGTGGCCGTTCCGCTCGGCCGGTGAACGCCAACAGGGCCTGCTCGACACCCACATCCGCAACGCCATCAAGCTGGTCGAGCGCTCCAAAGAGCTCAAGGGCGCCTTCATGAAACTGGTGCAGATGTTGTCGATGCGCGACGACATCCTGCCGCCGCAGGCGCTCGCAGTGCTGTCGGTGGTGCAATCCAAGGTCCCACCGATGGACTACGCGCTGATCCGCGAGCAGGTCAGACGCGAGCTCGGCAAGTACCCCGAGGCGTTGTTCGAGCACTTCGCCGAGCACGCCTTCGCCGCCGCCTCGCTCGGCCAAGTGCACGCCGCCCAGCTGCCCGGCGGCGAGACCGTGGTGGTCAAGGTCCAGTACCCCGGCGTCGAGCAGACGGTGAACGAGGACCTGCAGAACATCAAGGCCTTGCTGCGCACCTTCGCGCTCATCGGCCGCGATGTCATGCGCCAGCGGGTCGACCCGTCCGAGGTCTACAAGGAACTCGAAGAGCGCCTGCACGAAGAGATCGACTACGTCAACGAAGCCAAGAACATCGCCCTCTTCCAGAAGATCTTCCGCGACGACGACGAGATCATCATCCCGCAAGTCTACCCCGATTTCTCCTCGCGCCGGGTGCTGACCATGAGCCGCATCGATGGGTACCCGTTGGCCGACATCCTCGGCCCCGGCGTCGATCAAGAGCTGAAGGACTGGGTGGCGATCAAGTACTTCCGCACGGTGTGGCGCCAGGTGTTCGAGTTCGGCGTGCTCCACACCGATCCGCACCCGGGTAACTATTTGGTGACGTTTCATCCCAAGCTGGCAATATTGGATTTCGGCTCGATTCGCATCTTTCCCGAGCCGATTCGCGGCGCGTATCATCGGCTGGCCCGCGCCATCTTGGCGCGCGACGAAGCCACCATGGCCGACTGCTGTGTGCGCCTGGGCTTTCTCGACCGCGGCGACGACCCCAAGGCGATCGTGCGCATTCTGTACATCATCTTCGAGCCGGTGCTGGCCGACCGGCGCTACGACCCGCGCGATTTCAAGTCGGTGGAGAAGGGCATGGAAGTCGCCAGCATCGGGTTCGAAGCCCGTCTCTTCAAGACCCCGGGCCACCGGGTGTTTCTGGCGCGCGCGTTGATGGGGCTAGATGCTTATCTGAAGCAGCTCGGCACGGTGATCAACTGGCACCGCGAGTTCAAGGCCTGCGTCGAGCGGGTACACGCCTGAGACTGCGATGCTCAAGGGTGAGATCACTCCCGAGCACCATGCCTGGGACCGGCTAATGGCCCAAGCGTCGCTTCGACGGCCTGCACCAACCGCGCCCGATCTCGTAAACGCTCTTTGATCGGCCGAACCGCCCGGGTCTGTCGGAAGTACGTTTCAACGGTCTCCAGTCCGTGCCGGATGCCGTAGAGATTGCGACGTTCCAGATCGTACAAGCCGGTATCAAGACAGAGGGCCAACACCAGCGTGGTGCGCTCGCTCCAGGAAATCCCGGCGGCAGGCCAATAAACCTTATCACCGCTGACTCCACAGTGAGTGCTGTAGGCGCAGCGGCTCCGGGTTGCCGTATCCGATTCGAGAAGAGGATAACCGTCGGTGTCATCCAGTCCTTTACTGGTATCATTCAGCGCCTCCGCTGCATTCTCGCTACCGACCAGTTTGTCCGGGTGTGAATAACTGCCCGGTTTTTTCTTCGTTTGCAAACGTGGTAGGGGAGGCGCGGCTATGTCGAATCCATCGGCTCGGGCGACTGTTCGGCTGCTGTGGTTGTTGGCAAGTGGGCTCTTGGCAGGAAATGCCGTGGCCGAGCCCCTCGATCAGGGCTCGACCCTCTGCCTCCATCCCTTGGTGATCCCGATTGCCGAGAGCCAAGCTGAAGCGCGCCTCGCCAAGCTGGAGAAGAAATTGGTGGAAGCGCTGGTGGCGGCATCGTATCAGGTGGCGGAGCCGCAGGCTGTATCGGACCTATTCAAACGCCTACGGGCAGATTTCGGTGGCTTCGTCGATCCTGCGACCGGGCGGCGCGACGAGGTGCGATACCGAGCCTTTCGCGACCGGCTTCAGGCCGCACTGCGCCAGGAACTCGGTTGCGATGCCCAGTTGTCGGCGCAAGTCGTGTCGGTTCGCGCTGCGTTCGTAAACGGAACCGCCCGTTGGGACGGTACGACCGATGATGTGAGTTCGACGGGTCGGGTGGTGATGAACCTTCTCGGGGGAGTCGTCGAATCCGGCTGGGTCGCGGCCCTGTCGCTGTGGCTCAACGCCTTGGACCTTGAGGGCAATGACCTGGCGTTTCGCAGTGCCGGGATCGAGTCGCTGGTGAGTCTAGCGGTTCTGCGGGATCGCGACGTTCTCCCCGAGGATCGGTGGCTCACGGACGACAAGAAACTCGATGCCGCGATCCAGTCCGCGCTGGGCCCGAACGGCGATGCGCTGCGGCTGCGTGGCACCCCGCAGGGGGTCGATACCGTTCCGGCGGGCTATGATGCCCCCGCCCGCCGCCCGAGGGGCCGCTGAGCAAGCGCCGGCAGACCGCTGCGACAGAACGGTGAGACCACTCCTAGTGAGATCGATCGCACTAATTGCCGGGGCCCTCCCCTTCTGCGGCACCTCGTGTGTACGCATGCCCCCGGTGCCTGTCGTGCCGGCCTGGAACGAGCGCACCGGAGTGCCAGTCTCGATCGAGGAGGACGAACGCAAGCTGTGGGAAGAGGCCAAGCGCAGGCGTGCCGAGATCGAGAAGAACGGCATGATTGTCGCCGACGAAGCCCTCACCAGGTACCTCAATGGCGTACTGGCTACGCTGATGGCTGAGCCCCTCTCAGAACAAGCGCCAGTGCCGGGTGTGCACGTCCTTCGCAGCCCGCAGCGAAACGCGTATGCGGCGCCCGACGGAGGGATACTGGTGAGCACCGGCATGCTCGCGGCCATCCAGAACGAGGCGCAGCTTGCTGCTCTGCTCGGACACGAACTGGGTCACTTCATTGCTCGCCATGGCCTGATGCGACAACGCTTCGAGAAGCTCAGCGGGTCGTCGGTCGAACGTATGCAGCTCTCTCGCGACAACGAGGCCTACTGCGACCGCTTCGCGCTCGAAGTCATGAGACGCGCCGGCTACGATCCGCGCGAGATCGTGCTGCTGAACTTGCAACTGACGGAACCGGATGATGCGGGCTGGGCCGGCGGCTGGACGGTGCTGCGGAGTCATCCATTCACTGCTGAACGCATCCGGGCGCTGCAGGAGCCAATCGGTCACGCCCGAGAAGATGACGTGCGAACTGAGAGGGAGCGTTACAACGAAGCGATCGCGCCGCTTCTCCCCGTTGCGGCCGAAGTAGAGTAGAGGCGGGTTTGCTCGATCGGGCGACGGCGTCGATCTCACGCTATCTGGCGTTGAGACCGGAGAGCGGTCGCGGTTACTTCCTCAAGGCCGAGCACGCTCGTCTAACTGCCCCCGAAGGACGCCGATCCTCAACGGCACGGCAAGCCTATGAGCGGGCAGTCGAACTCGCGCCCGATGACCCCGACGCGGTGCGAGAGCTTGGGTTGCTCTATTACGGAGACGGCGAGGTGGCCCGAGCCACGGTTCTGCTTCAGAAGTACCTGAGTCTGGTGCCGGATGCGGCCGATCGAAACCTCATTCAACGTTATCTCGACGGCCGCGGCAGCACTGAGTGAGCAAAACGATACCTGGAGCTTCCTCGAAGGTGAAGTCGGCAGGCGTCCAGCTCGCCAGGGCCCGCGCCGCTGCCGCGTGTTCGGGTCGTCTACGCGGCCGCCTAGTGCCCTCGTGCCGGAGCGAACACTGCCAGTCCCCAGTGGTGCGCTCGTAACCGGCGCCCGCCATCTTGCTTGTCGATCGTGTAACCCAAGCGATTGCCGGCTGCTTGAAGCGGTCCTGAGCCTGTGGTAGCAGCGTCAATCTCCGGTTGATACCCGCCGGAGCACACTGATCCCCGGTAGCTCAGTCGGTAGAGCGATCGGCTGTTAACCGATTGGTCGCTGGTTCGAGTCCGGCCCGGGGAGCTGAAAAATCAAGGGGTTGGCTTCGCAAGGGGTCAGCCCCTTGCTGCTTGGTCCGTGTTTGGTCCGTATGCTTGGGGCGGGCTGTCATCCCAGAGCCGTCCGAAGGGGTGTCACTTTCGACGGCTGGGGTGTCGACGCGATACGCTGGCGGCGCGATTCGGCGGTACGCTGCAGCGCGTCCCGTTGGTCCCTGCCGTCCGTGATGTTGTAGCGCAGGAACATGCTTACGGTCTTGTGACCGCTGATGGACATGGCGACCGCCTGCGGCACCCCCGCGCGAACCATGTCTCGGACACCGGAGCGCCGGAGGTCATGGAACAGCTTGCTCCCGCTGGGAAGCCCCGCGGCTTCGAGCGCTGTGTTCCAGCGCTCGCGGATGTCGCCGATCGGCCGGCCGTTCTTGTGGAACACCAGCGGCGAGACATGCGTCTGCTTCGTTCGGCTGTCGACGTAGGCGCGTGCCTGCCAGCGTCGCTCGATCACGGCCCAGGCGTCCCCGTCGAGCGCCAGCGTCCGACCTTCGCCGTTCTTGGAGTCGTAGAGCCGCACCTCGCGGGCTGTATGGTCGACTTGCTCCCAGGTGAGAGAGGCAATCTCGCCCTTCCGCCAGCCGGTTGCGTAGGCGAAGCGCGCGGTGTCGGCGTAATCGGCCGGCAGATACCGCACGAACGCCTCGAAGTCCTCCGGCTCGAAGAATCCCTTGCGCGCGTTGTTCACCGTCGGCATCGGGAAATAGGGCACCACGTGCGGCTTGATGCGCTTTTGCTTGACGGCCAGGCGGTAGGCGGCGCGGAATTCCACCAGGTAGTTCTTGATTGTGGCTGGGGACTTCCCGGCCGTTCGCTCTTCCGCCACGAAACGCTCGATGCGGTCGGCGGACACCGCTGCGGCGCGGTCCAGGCCGAAGTGCCGCCGAATCACGGCGATCTGCGAGCGCCACGAGTCCGACTTGGCGCCCCTGTTGGTGAGGAAAGTTTCACGCGCGTCGAGTAGCTCGGCTACGGTGATGCGTTGCTCGTGCGGCGTGACGAAGTCCTCGCGCTCCTTCGCCTTCACCCACCGCTTGAGCAGCTTGCGGGCGGCGTCCTCATCGGTGCCGACGGTTTCGCGGATCTCTTTGCCGTCCTTGTAGTACGCGATGCACCACACGCCGCGGTTCGCGCGGTAGAACACGCGGCCGTCGCCGTACCCGCGCTCTATCCCGCGCTGACCGCCGACCCGGCCGGGCGAAACGGATTCAGGCGGTGCTGGCCGAAAGCCGGGAGCCGTTGGCGTCGACCGAACCCGCCTTCGACCCCAACCGCCGCCTTGCCCTGGCCGACTGCTGCGCCTCGCTGGCTGCCCTGCATGCCGACCTGGCCGCCGGCCACGAACCGGGGGCGGTGCCGTGGGCGTTTCCCGACTTGGCCGAACGGCACCGGAAGGCCGAAGATTGCCTTGACGCGCTGGCGAAGACACCGGGCGGACCGACCGAAGCCGACTGGCGAGCCGGCTTGGAAGAGCTGCGGGCGGTGTGGCTCGAAGCCCGCGGGCGGTTTGGCGCACAAGCGCGAGCGACAAGACGAACTGACAAAACTGCCAAGAGCCCGGCCGGAGGCCGACCCGATGCCGGAGCTACCCGCCGGCACCACGGTGGCCGTGGGCTTCAGTTACGGCGATGGTACACCGGGCACATGGGAGCGGAGCCGATGACCGACACCTTCCCCACGGCCGTCGCCAAGCGCCTCGATGTGGGCGCCGTCGCCTACGGCGACCGGAGCTTTCAGCAACCGCCCGGCGAGCTGACCGACGAGATCGAGCAAGAGCTGCTCGACGTGTGCGCCTGGAGCTACATCTTGTGGTGCCGGGTGCGCGCGCTGCGGGGTGCGGTGGAGCAAAGACGATGAGGCGGCTGCTAACGGTAGGTGGTGCTCGTCCGGCGTTCGACGCGCAGGATCTGGACCGCGCGAAAGTCGGTGTTGACCTCGAAGATGGTCCTATACGCGCCGACGCGACGCCGGTAGACTCGTGCTTCGAGGTGTCGAATGTCGCCCACGAATGGATCGCTGGCCATCTGCCGAATGGCCGCAGTGATCCGGGTTCCGTCAGCGGGGGGAACGCGCGCGACGGCCTTTTGGGCGGACTTCGGAACGTAGACGCGCCACAGTCGCTTCAAGCTCTTCCAGGGTGCAGTAGTCGCCGCGTGCGAACTCGGCGCGGGCTTGTGCAATGGCCTTCAAGTCTGCCGGCGTCAGCGGCTCGTTATCGAGAGGCGGTTCCTTGCGGGGCTGCTCTTGGAGCTTCGCCGAAACCTTTCGCGCCGTCTGTGCCATGTGGGCAGAGTAGCAGGACGTGCCCATGAACGCCAAGCGCAAGGGCACCAGGAACGAGCATCGCAGCCGCCGGCTGCTCGAAATCGCCGGCTACTGTGTGACCCGTGCCGCGGGTTCGTTGGGTGCCTGGGACCTTGTCGGCATCGGACCAACGGACGTGGTGTTGCTGCAAGTGAAGAGCAACCGGGCACCGTCACCGGCCGAGCGCGAAACGCTGGCCGGCTTTGCCTGTCCCTCGAACTGCAAGCGGCTGGTGCACGTCTGGCACGATCGCCAGCGCTGGCCAGAGGTGCGGGAGCTGTGAGCATGACACCGAGCTCGGGCAGTCGTGCTAACGCCGCGCCGTTGATGCGCACGAAGTCTACGCGATTTCTCATGCTGCGTCGCCCGCGTCACTTGTGCTGCGCCGCGTTTGCGCTTCGATGTACGCGCGCTCTATCCGTCGTCTGGCTAAGTCCTCTACGTCGGCAAGGCGGTACAGGCGCACGCCCGTCACGGTACGCACGCAGCGGAGCGCATTAGAGTCCGCGAGCTGTCGCGCACGCGCGGACGTTAGCGACAGCGCCCGCGCCGCCGCCGCAGTAGTGAGATGACTTGATTCTCTCCCTAACGTATTGGCAAACAACTGCGCTGAGTTTGCATGTCAAGTTGTGTAATACGCAACTTGACATGTCGCTCGCCGGTGATATGCGGTTACCCCTTGGGCGGTGCGTACATAGCAACCGAAGACCAAAGTGTGTGCCACGGGTCCCACAATCGTCACAAGAGGCAACAGCGGTACGGGGTTTTTGGCTTCGAGCGGTGGAATTACCCGTACATCCCTAGGGGACATTACCGATGCGTTAGTTTTTGGCGAAAGTACCTCGCGGCGCTACCGCGGCGAATCGGTGCGAGAAACGGCACGCGGCGCCCCCTGTGGCGCGCACAGATGCCCCAGGTGTCGGCGTTCTACGTTCGGGTAGGGTGGCGCTAAGGGGCGAAGATCGACGGGCGTCGCGTGGCGCAACCATTCACCTCATGGCGATCTTGCGCACGGTTTCGACCGCCCAAGGTCTGCCGGTGCGTGCCGGGATACGGTCGGCGCTCAGCTTGGCGGCGATGGCGGCAAAGCTCAACCGCTCACCAGCGCGCGGTTTGCGGCGTAGCCGCTGAAGCAGCGTCACCACTTCGGCTTCACCGGGTCGCGTGCCAAACGGCTTGCGCCTCTCGCGGTTTGGACCGGTGTCACGCGCGGTCATGGGGTTACCCCCGCGATGCGGACCAAATGCGGACCAGCGTCGGGCAACGTGGGAATACCTCGCGCGGGCAAAGGCTTTTGGGCGCCTCGAAAGGCACGTTCGGTTCTTAACCGATTGGTCGCTGGTTCGAGTCCAGCCCAGGGAGCCATTCTTTCTCCACCACGCGCTCGTGGCGGAGGGGCGGTCAACGGCAGCCCCGCGAGGCGACTCGCGGGGCCGCGCCTGAAACCGCCGATGTCCGCGGGCTTCCGAACCGCGACCCACTCGAGCCCATCGTGGCCGCATCCAAGTGGTGGCTGCGATCGAGGTGATCTTCCACTCGCGATAGTGCTCGGCGAGGTAGCGCAGCCCGCATTGATGTCGGGCAGCTTGGATATCGATCTCCAGTGATCTTTCGTCGGGAACAGCAGGAACGAAGGGGGAAGCAGCCGGCTTGCGTAGAGCGGACGACCAAGCCGCCGGTAGTTGGCGCTATCGGCGCTGGCGGCCGGAGCGTAAGCTTGCCGCGCTTTAGACCGATAGGCTTCCAGAACAGCTGCCACCCTTCGTCGGCCTTTGCCAAGCGCAGGCAGTCGGGGTACAGGGCCTCAGCCATGGCGACGGACGCGGAGGAGCTGGGCTTCTGGATCGCCCTGAAGCTGGTGCGCGGTGTCGGCTGCGTCGGCTATCAGGGCTTGCTGCGCGCCTTCGGATATCCCCGGGCGGTGTTCTCGGCCAGCGTGCACGCGCTCGAATGCGCCGGCGTGCGGCGCGAGGTGGCGCAGGCGGTGCGTGGTTTCGATGGTTGGCCGGCGGTGCGCGAACAGCTCGCGCGCGCCGAGCGCGCGGGCGCGCGCGTCATCACTTGGGCGGACGCTGAGTATCCCGCCAACCTCAAACAGATCCATGATCCGCCGCCGTTTCTGTTCGTCCGCGGCCGCTTGCAGGATCGCGATCGGCTGGCGGTGGCGCTGGTCGGCTCGCGCGCGGCCTCGAGTTACGGCTTGCAGCAGACGCGCGAAATGAGCGAAGGCTTGGCGCGCGCGGGGGTCACCGTGGTGAGCGGATTGGCGCGCGGCATCGACGCCGAAGCCCACGCCGCGGCGGTGCGCGTCGGCGGACGCACCATCGCGGTGTTGGGCTGCGGCGTTGACGTAGTCTATCCAAGTGAGCATCATGCGCTGTTCATGGCCATCGCAAACCACGGCGCCGTGGTGTCCGAGTTCCTCATGGGCACCAAACCCGACGCGGAGAACTTCCCCAGCCGCAACCGCATCATCTCGGGCCTGTCGCTGGGAACGGTGATCATGGAAGCGACCGAAAAGAGCGGCTCGCTGATCACTGCCCATGCCGCGCTGGAACAGGATCGCGAAGTCTTCGCCGTGCCCGGGCCGGTCAGTGCCCGCAGCCGCGGCACGCATCGGTTGATCCGTGAGGGCGCCAAATTGACCGAACGGGTGGAGGACATTCTCGAGGAAATCGCTCCGCATTTGCTGGCGCGCCGCCCCGAACCCGTTCCCACGGTGACCCTCGAAGGCCTCGAAGCGGAAGTGGCGGCAGCGCTGGGCGAGCAGACCCGCCACGTCGATGAGTTGATCACCCGCAGCGGACTGGCCGCTAACCAAGTGCTGGAGGCGTTGTTGCTGTTGGAGCTCAAAGGGCTTGTACAACAGCTTCCAGGTCAGTACTACAGCGCGCGGGGTGCGTTGCCCGCGGCGCGTGCGCCACACAAGTGAACTGATATGGCAAAGAACCTGGTGATCGTGGAGTCGCCGGCCAAGGCGAAGACGCTCAGTAAGTACCTCGGCCGCGACTACCAAGTGAAAGCCTCAGTCGGACACATCGTTGACTTGCCCAAGAGCAAACTCGGCGTCGAGATCGCCAAGGGCTTCGAGCCCGAGTACCAGATCATCCACGGCAAGGGCAAGATCGTCACCGAGCTCAAACAGGCGGCCAAAGGCAAGGACAACATCTTCCTGGCGCCCGACCCCGACCGCGAGGGTGAGGCGATCGCCTGGCATATCGCCGAGCGGATCAAGGACAAGACCAATCACGGCCGGATTCACCGCGTGCTGTTCAACGAGATCACCAAGCGTGCGGTGCAGGAGGCGATCAAGAAGCCGCAGCCGCTCGATCGCCACCTCTTCGATGCCCAGCAGACCCGGCGCATTCTGGACCGTTTGGTGGGCTACCAGATCAGCCCGCTGCTGTGGAAGAAAGTGCGCCGCGGCCTCTCCGCCGGCCGCGTGCAGAGCGTGGCGGTGCGCATCATCTGCGAGCGCGAGCGCGAGATTCAGGCTTTCGTTCCGGTCGAGTACTGGTCGATCGGCGCGCAGCTCGAAGGCGACACCCCGCCGCCGTTTGCGGCGCGCTTGCTGCGCATCGGCGATCAGCGGCTCGACCCGGAGAAGTTCCGCGTCGAGAATCAACAGCAGGCCGAGGACCTCGTCAGCCGGCTCGGGCGCGCGAGCTGGACCGTCAGCAAGGTCGAGCGCAAAGAGCGCCGGCGTTTCCCCACCCCGCCGTTCATTACCTCGCGCTTGCAGCAGGAAGCCTCGCGCAAACTCGGCTTCGCCCCCAGCCGCACCATGCGCATCGCCCAGCGCCTCTACGAAGGCATCGAACTCGGCGCCGAGGGCGCGGTCGGCCTGATTACTTACATGCGCACCGATTCCATCCGGGTCTCACCCGAGGCCGTGCAGGCCGTGCGCGCGCTCATCGGCGAGCGCTTCGGGCCGGACTACCTGCCGCCGCAGCCGAACAATTACGCCAGCAAGAAGGGCGCGCAGGACGCGCACGAGGCGATTCGCCCGACCTCGACGGCGTACCCGCCCGAGCGGCTCACCGCCTTCCTGGCCAAGGAGGAGCTGGCGCTCTACACCCTGATCTGGAACCGCTTCGTTGCCAGCCAGATGGTGCCGGCGGTATTCGATCAGACCGCCGTCGACATCGCCGCTGCCGACACCACCTTTCGCGCCAGCGGCCAGGTGATGAAGTTCGACGGCTTCATCCGCGTTTACACCGAAGGCCGTGATGACGATCCGAAGAAGGATGATGAGGACGACGACGAAGCCGAGCGCTCGCTGCCACCGCTGCGTGAAGGCGAAGTGTTGCGGCTGCACGAACTCAAGCCGGAGCAGCACTTCACCCAGCCGCCGCCGCGTTTCAGCCAAGCCACGCTGATCAAGGAGCTGGAAGAAAAGGGCATCGGCCGGCCCTCGACCTACGCCTCGATCGTAGCCACGATCCTGGGCAAGGAGTACGTCTTCGAAGACAAGTCGCGCCGGCTGCGGCCGTCCGAACTCGGCTTCCTGGTCACCGACCTGCTGGTTGACGCTTTTCCCGACATCCTCAACGTCGAGTTCACCGCCGGCATGGAAACCATGCTCGACGAGATCGAAGACGGCAAGGAGCAATGGCGCACCGCGCTGCAGCGCTTCTACGATCCCTTCCAGCGCGACCTCGAGCACGCCGAGGAACGCATGCGCGACGTCAAGCGCGAAGGCCAGCCGACCGAATTCAAGTGCGGTACCTGCGGCGGCCAGATGGTGATCAAGTGGGGCCGCAGCGGCGAGTTCCTCGCCTGCTCGCGTTACCCCGAGTGCCGATACACTCGCAACTTCACCCGCGATGGCGAAGGCGGCCTGACCATAGTCGAGGACGAAGTCACCGACGAGGTCTGCGATCAGTGCGGCCGGCCGATGAAGGTCCGCTTCGGCCGCTTCGGTAAGTTCCTCGGCTGCACCGGCTATCCCGAATGCAAAGGCGTGCGCTCGCTGGTGCGGCCGGTGCCGACCGGCGTCAATTGTCCCGATTGCAAAGAGGGCGAGATCATGGAGAAGCGCTCGCGCAACGGGAAGATCTTTTACAGCTGCAATCGCTACCCCAAGTGCCGCTTCGCCACCTGGGAGCGGCCGATCCCCGACCCCTGCCCACAGTGCAACGCGCCTTTCATCGTCGAGAAGACCACCAAGCGCGCCGGCACCGTGCGCCGCTGCCTCAGTGAAGGCTGCCGCTACAATGAGACCGTCGAGGAGCCGGCCGCCGAAGCCGTCTGACGATTGCGGATCGGCGATTGCGGGTTGCGGATTTGGCGAGACCGCAATGAGACCAGCGTTTTCATTGTTGCGAGGTGAGCACGCGCCGCCTTGCCACCTTACGGCCAGCTTATGAGTGAGCCCGTTACGGTTATCGGCGGAGGCCTGGCCGGCTGCGAAGCGGCCTGGCAATTGGCACGGCGGGGCGTGGCCGTGCGGCTGTACGAGATGCGCCCGGGGCGTACGACCGAGGCGCACCAGACCGATCGACTGGCGGAGCTGGTGTGCTCGAACTCCTTTCGCAGCGCCGCGCTCGACAGCGGCGTGGGTTTACTGAAGGCGGAGATGCGGCGGCTGGGCTCTTTGATCATGAGCGTCGCCGATCAGGTGCAGTTACCGGCCGGCTCGGCGCTGGCGGTTGATCGCGAGCAGTTCGCCGCACGGGTCACCGCCGCAATTGCGGCCACGCCGGAGATCACGGTGGTGCGTGAGGAGTGTACCGCGTTGCCCGACGGCCTGGCGATCGTGGCGACCGGACCGCTGACCTCGGCGGCGCTTTCCGGCCAGCTGCAAGCGCTGCTGGGCGAGCACCACCTCTATTTCTACGATGCCATCGCGCCGATCGTTACCGCTGAGTCGATCGACCGCGCGCAAGTGTTTTCGGCCTCGCGCTACGGCAAGGGCGGCGATGACTACGTCAATTGCCCGCTGACGCGCGAGCAGTACTACGCCTTCGTCGATGCCGTGCTGCTGGCCGACAAGGTGCCGGCTAAGGAGTTCGAGCGCTGCGTCTATTTCGAGGGCTGCATGCCGATCGAGGAGATGGCCCGCCGCGGGCGCGACACGCTCGCCTTCGGGCCGATGCGGCCGGTCGGCCTGATCGATCCGCGCACCGGCCGGCGGCCGTTTGCGGTGGTGCAGTTGCGCCAAGATGATCGTGCCGGCCGGCTCTACAACTTGGTCGGCTTTCAGACCAAGATGACCCACCCGGCACAGCGGCAGGTTTTGCGTATGATTCCGGGCCTGGCGGCCGCCGAGTTCGTGCGCCTGGGCAGCTTGCACCGCAACACCTTCATCAACTCGCCGGCGTTGTTGCTGCCGACATTGCAGTTGCGCCGCCAGCCGCGTCTTTGGCTGGCGGGACAGTTGATCGGCGTCGAAGGCTACGTCGAGTCGGCGGCGGCGGGCTTGCTAGCGGGCCTCAATGTGGCGCGCGTGGTGCGAGGCAAGGCGCCGATCGTGCCACCGGCCACGACGGCGCTGGGGGCTTTGCTGGCATACGTCAGCGACCGCAGCCGGCGCGGGTTTCAGCCGATGAACGCCAACTTCGGGCTGTTAGCGCCGTTGCCCGGGGCTAGTCGCGGGCGTGATAAGCGCCGCCAGCTGGCTGAGCGGGCCTCGGCGGAGCTGGAGCAATGGCTGGCGCAGCACGGTTTGGCCGCCGTCGAGCCGGTGGCTGCGGCGGCGGTTGAGCTGGCGTGAGCGCGTTTACCAGTACCGCTGCGGCAACGCTCGCCCGCTTCGGCGTCGATCCCCAGCGTGTGGCGCGCGCCCAAGCCGCCATCCCCCCGGGCGAATTTGGCGCCGCCCTGGCCGACCTGGTTGCCGGGGCGCCCGATCCGGTGTTGGCGCTGGCCAATTGGGAACGGGCGGCGCAGTGGCCGGAGGCGGTGGCGGTGGTGGCGAGTTGGCCGGCGGCGCGCTGGCCGCCGCTGTTCACGCTGCTTGGTGGCAGCCAGGTGTTGTCGGCGACCTTGCTGAGCGCGGCGGCGGCGTGGCCCGAGTCGTTTGCGGCCGTTTTGACGGCCGGCGCCGTCGCGGCCCGCGAGCACATCGGGGCGCTGGCGGCGGCGGTGAGTGCACCGTGGGAGGAATTCGCCGGCGTGCTGCGGCGCTATCGCAGCCGCGAGTACTTGCGCATCGGCTTGAGTGATCTCACCGGCGGTGTCGAGTTGGAAGCTACGCTGGCCGACCTCACGGCGCTGGCCGAAGGTGTGTGCGAGGCCGCGTACCGCTGGGCGCGCCACGCGGTGGCGGCGGACTTCGGCGCGCTCAGTCGGCCGGATGGCCGGCCCAACGGCTTCGTGGTCTTGGCCATGGGCAAGTTCGGTGGCGGCGAGTTGAACTACAGCTCGGATATCGACCTCACCTATCTGTATGAATCCGACCAGGGCGAGAGCGCGGGCGGGCCGCGCGGGCGGCTGACGGCGGCGGCGTTCTTTATCCGCGTTGCCGAGCTGATTACCCGCGCGCTGCAAGAGCGTACCGATACCGGGTTCGCTTTTCGCGTCGATCTGCGGCTGCGCCCCGAAGGGATCAACGGTCCGATCACTAATTCGGTCGACAACGCCTTGCTCTACTACGAATCCTGGGGGCAGACGTGGGAGCGCACCGCGCTGATTCAAGCGCGCCCGGTCGCCGGCGATCATGCCGTGGGTCAGCGGTTCCTGCGCGAGGTGCAGCCGTTCGTTTATCGGCGCTATCTCGACTTCGCCACCGTGGCCGACATGAAGGAGCTCAAGTCCCGTATCGAGCAACAACTGGGGCACAAAACGCGCGGCAACGTGAAACTCGGCCGCGGCGGTATTCGGGAGATCGAGTTCGTCGTCCAGGCGCTACAGCTGATTCACGGCGGGCGCGACGAGCGCCTGCGCGGGTCGGGCACCTTGCCCGGGTTGCAGCGGTTGGTGGCCGGCGGGGTGTTGCCGGCGCCGGAAGGGCAGGAGCTGGC
The DNA here is from genome assembly GCA_016210005.1 of Deltaproteobacteria bacterium. Taxonomy (NCBI): domain Bacteria; kingdom Pseudomonadati; phylum Myxococcota; class Myxococcia; species Deltaproteobacteria bacterium. The sequence continues at coordinate 16,686 of JACQVA010000168.1, forward strand.
GGTAGCCTATCGCTTCCTGCGCCAGGTCGAGCACAAGATCCAGATCGTTCATGAACGGCAGACCCATAGCGTGCCCGCCGGGGAAGCCGAGCAAGAGACGTTGGCGCGCCGGCTGGGGCTCGCGAATGCCCCGGCGCTGTGGGCGGCTCTCGAGGCCCACCGAGCGCCCGTGCGGCGCGCCTTCGAGCAGCTCTTCTACGCGCCGCAAGCGGAGGTTCAGCGCGCTCGTGCCCCCGAGCTGGTGGCGCTGGTGGACGGCTTGGAGGATGCGGCGCTGGCGCAGGGCGAGCTGGGGCGGCTAGGGTTTGCCGACCCCGAGGCCAGTCATCGCGATCTGATACTGCTGCGCGACGGCTCGCCGTCGGCCCCGGCACGCCCGGGGCGAAAGAAGGCGCTGCGTGAATTGGCGCCGGTGTTGCTCCAGGCGGTGGTACAATCGGCCAATCCCGATCAAGCGCTGCACAACCTGGCCACCTTCATTACCAACATCGGCGCGCGCACCAGCTTTCTGGCGCTGCTGCGCGAGAACCCGGCCACGTTGCAGATGCTGGTGCGCTTGTTCGCCGGCAGCGAGTTCCTCGCCCAGGCGTTCTTACGCCGCCCGGAGATGCTCGACTCGCTGGTGCGCGCCGATCTGGTGCGCGTGCGCGTGCCCAAGGCCGCCTTGGTCGAGGAGCTGGGCCGCCAACTGGCGCCTTGTGCCGATTTCGAGGCAGCTCTCGATGTCTTGCGCCGCTTTCGCAACGAGCACTTCTTGCGCATCGGTATCAACGACCTGGAGCAGCTGCTGGCGCTCGAGGACGTCAGCAGCGAGTTGACGGCGCTGGCCGAAAGCTGTCTGGAGGCGGCGTACGATATCGCCGTGGCGGCGGTGCGCGAGAAATTCGGCCGCGCCGCGCCGCCGGGTCAGTTCGTGATCGTGGCCCTGGGCAAGCTCGGTAGCGGCGAGTTGAACTACAATTCGGACTTGGACCTGATCTTCATTTACGAAGCGGGCGAGGAGGCGATTGCCCACGAGTTCTTCTCCAAGCTGGCGCAGCGGCTGTTGACGGTGTTGCAAGTACCGACGACCGAGGGGCTCGTCTATCGCATCGACACGCGGCTGCGGCCGTCGGGGCGGGCGGGGCCGCTGGTATCGTCGCTGGAGTCATTCCGGCGCTACCACGAGCAGAGTGCGCGGTTGTGGGAACGCCAAGCGTTGATCAAAGCTCGGGCGGTAGCCGGGGACGCGGCGCTGGCGGCGGCGGTGGCGCCGATCATTGCGGACTTCGTCTATCGCCGGCCGCTGGCGGAGGCCGAGGTGCGGGAAATGGTGCACTTGCGCGGGCGCATGGAGCGGGAGCTGGCACGCGAGAGCGCCCAGCAGGTCAACATCAAGACCGGCCGCGGCGGCCTGGTCGATATCGAGTTCGTCACCCAGATGCTGCAGCTGCGTCACGGCAGCACGCACTCAGCGGTGCGTGTGCGGGCTACCTTGACGGCGCTGGCCGCGCTGCAATCGGCTGGGGTCTTGCCCGCTGCTGACGCTGAGCTGTTGCAGTCGGGTTATCGGTTCTTGCGGCGGTTAGAGAACCGCTTGCGGCTGGCGCACGACCAGCCGGTCGAGGTGCTCGATCGCGGCGGTATCGATTTGGGGCCGCTGGCACGCCAGCTCGGCCTCGGCGGCGCAACCGCCACGCCCGCCGCCGCGGCCGAAGCCCTGTGGCGCGAGTACGGCGAGCGCCGGGAAGGGATCCGCGCCTGCTACGAGAAGTGGTTCGGCAGTAGCCCGGCGGTAACTCCCGGTGACGACGAGGCGCGTTGACTTCGCCGGCTAGGTTCGGATAGGGGCGGCGTGACGGCCGCCTTGACGCCGAGCGATGGCGGCCGAAGGAATCGAGTGATGGAGAAGAGCGAGCAAATCTGGCTTGACGGAAAGTTCCTGCCGTGGGACGCGGCGCAGGTGCATGTGCTGACCCACACGCTGCACTATGGTCTCGGGGTCTTCGAGGGCATTCGCTGCTACCAGGGCGAGGGCAGCCGCTCGGCGATTTTTCGCTTACCGGAACACATCGATCGGCTGTTCGGCGGCGCCCACATTCTGGGGCTGAAGATTCCCTTCAGCCGCGCTGACATCACCCAGGCGTGCGTGGCAGCGGTGCGGCTGAATCGCCTGCGCTCGTGTTACATTCGGCCGCTGGTGTTCCTCGGTGCCGGCGAGATGGGCCTGGCGGCGGTGCACAACCCGGTGCGGGTGGCGGTGGTGGCGTGGCACTGGGGCGCGTATCTCGGCGACGAAGGCGTGCGCAAAGGCATCCGCTTGAAGACCTCCTCGTTCGCGCGCTTTCACATCAACACGCTGATGACCAAAGCGAAGGCCGTGGGCCATTATGTCAACTCGATCCTGGCGGCCGTTGAGGCCCGCCGCCTCGGCTACGACGAGGCGCTCATGCTCGATACCGACGGCTACGTCGCGGAGTGCAGCGGGGAGAACATTTTTGCGGTTCGCAACGGCGTGGTGCAAACGCCGCCGCTGGGCTCGGTGTTGCCCGGCATTACCCGCGACTCGGTGATTGCCTTGTTGGCGGAGCAGGGGCTGGTGGTACGCGAGGAGCGCTTTACGCGGGATGCGCTTTACGTTGCTGACGAGGTGTTTATGACCGGCACCGCTGCGGAGGTAACACCGGTGCGCGAGGTCGATGATCGCGAGGTCGGTCCCGGCCACCCGGGTGAGATCACGCGCCAGTTGCAGCAGCTGTTTGCGCGGGTGACTGCCGGGGCGGAACCGCGTTACGAACGCTGGCTGACGCCGATTCAGTGGAGCTAAGATAGCGTCGGCAGATGGGTTTCCCGGGATTTGGCTTGACACACCAGGGGTCGGGCAGTATAAACCTCGACCCTGTGATGGGCTGCGTGCGAGGGCGGTGGGTGTCCCAACTCATGCAATGGGGAAATTGGGGAAGGAGAGCCTGGATGGGTCGCGAGCGGGGAGTGCGGGGCGCGTGGCTCGGAGCGCTGCTAGCGGCGGTGACGGCAGCCGCCCCGGCGTTGGCTGAGGTCACCACCGAGCGGCCCGGCTCGATCGTGATCTTCCCCAAAATCATCGCCTCTGGCGGACGCGATACCATCATCCAGATTTCCAATGTCTCCAACTCGATGGTGCACGCCCATTGCTTTTACGTGAATGCGGCGCTGGGGCCGAATCCGGACCCGCTGGGGCAGCCCATACCACGCTGGCAAGAGGTCGACTTCGATATTTGGCTGACCAAACAGCAGCCCACCCACTGGATTGCCTCGGCCGGCCGGCGGGTGTACCCGCTCGATGATGAATGCACCTTGACCAATGCGGAGTGCAACGATGCCGGGCTCGATCCCGGACGTGTGCCGCCGTTGCCCCCGGATTTCGTTGGCGAGCTGAAATGCATCGAGGTGGATTCCTCGGGCGCACCAATCAGCGGCAACCACCTCAAGGGCGAGGCCACACTAGTGGTCGTCGCCGGTGGCGCCGACGCCGGTGATGCGAGCAAGTACAGCGCTCTGGCCGTGGTTGGCCTCGATACCAACGACGCCAACAATACCTTGTGCTTGGGGGGCGGAGTTACGGCGAAATGCCGCAGCGGTGCGGAGTACAACGCCTGCCCGCAGACCACCCTGGTCAACAACTTCGCCACCGGTGCGGATAACCCGCAGCTGGGTGTCGATTCCGAGGTGACCACGGAGCTGACCATCGTGCCGTGCACGCAGGATTACGAGAGCCAGACGCCCGCCAGCGTGGTGGTGCAGTTCGATGTCTTCAACGAATTCGAGGAGCGCTTCTCCGCGAGCACGACCGTCACCTGCTGGGGAAACTTCGAACAGAGCGAAGTCAATTCGGTGGTGTTCGACGTTGACACGGTCGGAACTCGCTTCCTCCACACGCGCATGGCTCCGGCTACCCGAGACTACCCGGGATTCGTGGCGGTCGTAGAGGAGTTCCACGCGGTGGCGGGCGTCGGTACCGGGAGAGCAGCGTTCAACCTACACACGATCGGCGAGCGTCCCACGGCCGACGTGATCACCATCCCGGAAGGGCCGTGAGCAGGTGAGGACTCGGATGATGATGAGGAGCCGAAGCATGCGGGTGGGGCGAGTGCTGGCTGCCGCAGCGGCAAGCCTGCTGCTGGCCGGAGTGGTGCGGGCAGAGATTTCGTCCGATCAGGCCGCCGCCATCGTGCTGCTGCCGAAGCTGACGGTGGATCTCGACAACGGCATTGATACCCTGGTGCGGCTGAGCAATACGTCCCAAAATCCGTTGACGCTGCACTGCTTCTGGGTTGATGCGACACCGCGCTGCGTTAACGGAACGGGCAACTGCATCGTTGCCATCGGCGCGCCCGATCGCTGCACTGGGCAGTGCGTTGACGATCGCTGGAATGAAACCGACTTTCGCATCGTGTTGACCGCCCGCCAGCCGATCGGCTGGCGTATCTCCCAAGGAATGCGGGATTGCAGGGCGACCGCCGACCCAGACCAGCCTTGTTTTCGACTCGACGGGATTACCCAGGTCGGACCGGGAGGCCAGAGCAACAAGGGGAGCAACATTCTGCCCGTGCCACATGATGAGTTCATCGGTTACCTCCAATGCATCGCAGTGGACGATACCGGCGCCCCGGTGGACCGCAACGATCTCAAGGGGGAAGCGCTGATCGTGCATTCCGGCCAGATCGGGGTGCCGACGCAGGTGGATGTGGAGGGCTACAACGGGATCGGCTTCCAGGCCATTGCCGGCCGCAACGATCGCGACAACACGCTCTGTTTGGGCGGTTGCAGCCCGGGGCAGTGCCGGCTGACCCGCAGCCGGAGTTGCTTCTCGGACGCCGAATGCCCCGCCGGCGAGACCTGCACCACCCAATGCGGGCGAAACGACAACTGCCCCAGCACCGGCCCAGAGTACGACGGCTGTCCCAACATCTTGATCCTCGATCATTTTTTTGACGGTGCCGTTGATCCGATCGCCGAGCTGCCGGTGGTGACCGACCTGACTTTGGTGCCCTGCAGCCAAGATTACCTGCGCCAGAGCCCGACGCCGACTACAGTACAGTTCTTGGTTTTCAACGAGTTCGAGCAGCGTTTTTCAACCAGCCGGCGGGTGAATTGCTTCAAGGAATTCCAGATTTCCAAGATTGATACAGATTTCAACGCCAACTCGATCTTCAGTGCGGCGGTGAATGGTACGATGACCGGGCAAACCCGTATCCGGGGGGTCGCCGACAGCGACGACGACCACGGCCATGCCATGGTGGGGGTTGCCCGGGAATTCCGCTGCGCCGCCGGCAGTCCGCTGGACAATTGCGCGGTGGTGAGCTCGGCATCCTTTAACCTGCATTCCCAAGGGCGGCGGCCCCAGGCCGACCTGATTTGGCTGCCCCCGGAATGATTTCTTTGGCGGAGAGGGCTTCAAAGGTCGCTTTTGACTTGACAAGTTGTGACCCCGTCGATATAAGGCCGACACCTATTTGGGGGGTTTTGCGCCACGCCCATTTCGGCGCTGAGTGATTGAAAGGAGGAGGGTAATGCGTAGGCAGCAAGAGCGAATCGGGTTCATGAGGCGTGCGCTGGCGGTGGCGGGCGCGCTGGCGCTGCTGGCTGGCACAGCTGGAGCCGACGTGACGACCGAACGCAGTGCGTCGATCCTGGTGTTTCCGAAGGTGATTAGCACCGCCACGAGGGACACCATCGTCCAGATAACCAATACCAACAACTCGATGGTCCACGCGCATTGCATTTACGTCAATGGCGCGCTGGGACCCAATCCCAACCCGCTGCTGCCGCCCGTGCCGGTGTGGACCGAGCTAGATTTTGATATCTGGCTCACGCGTCAGCAGCCGACCGTCTGGATCGCCTCGGCAGGCCGCCCGGCCAACCCGACGGACGCACCTTGCGATCCGACCGTCACGGCCTGCTACGGCGCCGGTATTGACCCCGGCTTCGTACCGCCGGTTCCGGTGGACTTCACGGGTGAGCTGAAATGCATCGAGGTCGACAGTTCGGTGGTCCCGACCGCCGGCAACCACCTCAAGGGCGAGGCGACGCTGGTCGACACCGTTACCGGTGACGTTGCCAAGTACAACGGAATCGGAATCCTAGCCGATCCCGACAGACTCAACGACGACAACTTCCTGTGCCTCGGCGGGGCTGAGTCGGAAAATTGCCCCGACGGCGCCGAATACAACGGATGCCCGAATATCTGGGTGCTCAATCACTTCTCGGAAGGGGCGCTAGACCCGATCGCCGAGAACGCTGGCGCTGCTGGCAGCAGCTCAGTGAACACCGAGATCACGGTGGTGCCATGCACGGAAGACTTCGAGAACCGGACACCGACAGCAGTTACGCTGCAATTCTTGGTGACGAACGAGTTCGAGACGACGTTTTCTGCCTCGACCACCGTCACTTGCTGGGGGAACACCACCCTAGAAGACATCAACTCGAGTGCCTTCACGCGCGCGGCTCTGAACACCGACTTCGCGCAGACGCGAATCCGCGCTGTCGGAGAGGGTGGCGTGCTGCTCGTCGCGGAGGAATTTCACTCCGCTACGATTCCAGCGGGGGGGGTCGCGCGAACGGCGTCAGCGGCGGTCAACGCGCACGTCGAGGGTGAGCGCGCTGGGCAGGATCTGATTACCCTGCAGCCGGACCTACGCACAGAACCGTGACCGAGCCGACGTCCAGGGGATAGGGAAAGGAGAGGAATATGCGCAAGGTGAGATGGGAAAGCTGGACGATAGCGGTGGCCCTGCTGGCGACCTCGCACGGCGTGCGAGCGGACGTGACCTCGGATCAGGCAGCGGCGATCGTGGTCTGGCCGCTGGTGAGCGTGAGCGACCCCGCTGCCCCAAGTCTTACGCCGTATGCTGAAGATACATTGATCCAACTCAGCAACACGAGCAGCAGCCCGGTCGAGGCTCATTGCTTCTACCTGAACGCCAACAGCCATTGCACCAACGACGGCAGTATCTGCCAGTACGGCGCTCAGTGCTGCGGCGGCGGCGGCTGTGGTCTCTGCCTGCCGGCGTGGAATGAAACCGACTTCAACATTGTTCTGACGCCGCGTCAGCCGATCGCTTGGATCGCATCCGAAGGTCTGTCGGCGTTCTGTACGCCGACGCAAACACCCGGCGAGCGCTGCATTCCGCTAGACGGAAGAGCGCGGCTGGGTGCAGTGGATTCCTCGGGTCGCCCGACCAGCAATGCGGGAACGAGAATCCTGCCGGTGCCGGAAACGCCCTTTGTCGGCGAGTTGAAGTGCGTGGCGATCGACTCCGACACCGGTGAGCCGCTCTCTGGGAGCGGCGCTAACGTCCTGAAGGGCGAGGCTACGCTGGAGAACGCCACCGGCACGCGTCTGGATGTGGGCAAGTACAACGCCATTGGAATCCGCGCGCTGGCAGACCCGGTGGACGACGGCAGAGCCAATGTGCTGACTCTTCAGACCGAAGGCGGCGAGTACGAAGGCTGCCCCAACGTGCTCATCTTCAACCACTTCTTCGACTTTGCCACCAACCCGGCCAACACCGCTCTCCAGGTTATGACCTGGCCGGTATTCGTGCCGTGCACGCAGAATCTGCTGCAGCAGATCCCCGGTACCGCAATAGCTCAGTACCTGGTGTTCAACGAGTTCGAGCAGCGGTTCTCAACCAGCAACACTGTGCCATGCTTCCGCGCCACCGGGCTGTCCAGCATTGACACCACGCAGCCGGCGAACTCGATCTTCAGCGTGGGAATCGCCGGCTCGTTGGTCGGGCAGACGCGCGTGACGCCGATCGGGGCTGGGCTGCTGGCAATCCAGCTTGAATCCCACGGCGTTGATCCGGCAACGATGCTCTCCACCGGCCAGCAGGCCGATACCAACGTGCATTACCAGGGCCGGCGCGCGTCGGCAGATGTAATCACGTTGCCGTAGCTGCAAAGCCGAAAGTGCTTGCAAAAAGGGCGGGGCCCAAAGGGCCTCGCCCTTTTTGTTTTGTAGCAAGCTTGCACGCGGTGTGGACGCTGGATGTTGTGGCGTAGGACCGGTGAGGTGCGGCGGCCTCTCGATGTTACCTCGTGGGGGCGCTGAGCTGGGAGCCAGGTAGGCGCGAAGTGCGGTTGTCGTTCAGCAACGCGGCGCGTATAAGGCGTGGGGGTGCACGCCGTATGGGCGGGAGGAACGATGACCAGGGATGAGAAGCTGCGCTTGGCGGTCAGTGTGGCGCGCGCCGCTGCGCACTCGGGTGAGTATCGCCGGCTCGATAAGCTGATCGAGGTGGTTTTTCGCAAGCTCAACGAGCTCGTGCCCAGTGAGCCGGAGGCTGGATCACACGAGCGCGAGCAGGACAAGGAGTTCAAGCTCTGAGCGGGCGTGGGGGCGAGTTGAGGCAGGATGACGGAAGGGACGCGCCAGCTAGTGGTAGTATTCGGCCTCGGCATCCCGATTGCCGCGCTGCTGACGTATCTGCATTTTCGGATCCTGCGCTATTTGCGTGAGCGCTCGCGAGGCTCAGGTCGGTGAGGCGGTGGTGCTGACTGGTGCAGTAGTCGGCGCCGGCACAATCTCAGATCAAGCAAGGTAAGATGCCAAAGAAGACAGTGAAATCGAAGGTGGCGCCGGCGCGCAAAAGTGCCCCGGTGCGTAAGAAGGCGCTGGCCCGCAAGGCCGCACCTCCCAAGCGGGCGGCGGCTGCCGGCCGCAAGCGCGAGCGACCGTTGCGTAAAGCCGCGGTGCGGGAGCCGGCCGCGCGCCAACCCCGCCGCGCGATCTTCATCGACGTTGAGAACACCAGCAGCGAGGCCGATCTGATGGGGGTGTTGGACGCTCTCAAGGTGGATCGGCTGGCGGAACCGACCGAGTTGACCGCGGTTGGCAACTGGAAGTCTGTGGGGCAGCGTTTGGCGCGCCATCTGGCTGCCATGGGGGTGCAGCTTGTTCACAGTGCCCCGGCTACTGGCGTGCGCGATTGGAGCGACCTCTGGATCGCTGTGGCTGCTGGGTGCTGGCTCGGTACCGCGCTGCCCGGCGACAGCCTCGAGGTTGTTTCCGACGACCGTGCCTTTGATGCCGTCGGTGATGCCGCAGCGGCTCGAGGCGTGCGTTTTCAACGCGTTTCGTATCGAGCGGCGCCGGCCGCGGCAGAGTCACCGGCGACCGCCGAGGGCCGCCGGCGCCGCCGCCGGCGTGGTGGCCGCGGACGCCGTGCGGGGGAGACCCACACGCAGCACACAGCCGCGCCGGCGGCAGGCGCGGCTCCAATCCGCACGGTTACGGCCGCGGTGCCGAATCCGCCTGCGCGTGCGGCGACGGCAGCGGCAACGCGCCCGGAGTCGGCCCACGAAGAAGCCCACGCAGCTCCCCATGCCCAGATTGTTGCCGTGTTGACGCGGCTGGTTGGTGGAAGCTCGGAGCGTTGGGTGAATTTGGACATCCTGGCCAACGCTTTGAAGGCCGAAGGGTTCACGCGCCCGCCGGGATCACCACGCCTGGTGACGAGGCTGCGCCGCATGAAGGACCTCGAAGTCAGCCCGAACGGGATGGTGCGCTTGGCCGGTGCGGCGCCAGGGGCGCAGAGTGACGCTGCGCCCTGAGTGCTACTCGGCTTGCTTGCGCAGGAACGCCGGAATGTCGTAGGCGGCGTCGTCCTCTTCGGAGATCGTGAAACCCTGCACCTGCTCGACCCGTTGGTCCATGCGGTCGAGCGACTTAGGTCGCTGCCAGGTCGGCGACTCGGTGTCATCTATGATCGTGCCCATACGCACGATTCGACGCGGAGCCGCAGTCGTGGCTGGTGGCGGCGGCGACGGCCGGAGAGTTGCCGGCCGCGGTTCGGCTGGCGGCGGTGGGCTGGCGTCGTGCTGCGGCTGCGGCTCGCGGAGGCCGTTGCCGTTGGTGGGTGGCAGTGCGCTCAGTGGCGGCTGGCGCAGCTCAACGCCAGCCTCGCCAAACCCAGTGGCGATTACGGTGATGCGGATCTCATCGCCCATGCGTTCGTCAATCACCGCGCCGAAGATGATGTTAGCGTCGGCGTGCGCCTCCTCCTGGATGAGCGAGGCGGCGTCGTTGACTTCGTGCAGCGACAGGTTGGGGCTGCCGGTGATGTTGATCAGCACGCCGCGAGCGCCGTGAATCGAAATATCCTCGAGTAGCGGGCTGGCAATCGCCTTCTGCGCCGCCTCGATCGCCCGGTTCTCGCCGGTGGCGATGCCGCAACCCATCATCGCCATACCCATCTCGGACATGATCGCGCGCACGTCGGCGAAGTCGAGGTTGATGAGCCCGTGTACGGTGATGAGGTCGGAGATGCCCCGGACCGCTTGCAGCAGGATGTCGTCGGCCTTCTTGAAGGTATCCAGCAGTGAGGTGTTGCGGCCGGCGACGGCGAGCAGCCGCTGGTTGGGGATGGCGATGAGCGTATCGACCGCATCGCGCAGCTGCTTGATGCCGTCGTCCGCCTGTCGCATGCGCTTCTTGCCTTCGAACTGAAAGGGTTTGGTTACAACACCTACTGTGAGTATACCCAACTCCTTGGCCACGCGCGCTACCACCGGGGCGCCGCCGGTGCCGGTGCCCCCGCCCATGCCGGCAGTGATGAACACCATGTCGGCGCCGGCCAGAGTCTCGCGCAGGCGCTCGGCGTCCTCCAGTGCGGCTTCGCGGCCAACGTCCGGGTTGGCGCCGGCACCCAGCCCTTTGGTGAGGCGCTCGCCCAGCTGGAGCTTGGTCGGGGCCAAGCTCGCCCGCAGCGCTTGCATGTCGGTGTTAGCCGCAATGAACTCGATCCCGGGCAGTGACGAGGCGATCATGGTATTGACCGCGTTGCCGCCACCACCGCCGATGCCCACCACCTTGATCGCCGCCCCCACCGCTTCCTTGCCCGCCAGCTCAATCATCGTCATCCTCCTTCTCCCCGCGGATCCCACTACCACAACCGACCCGCCACAATAAGTTGGTTCTTCGTCAGAAGAATTCCTTGATCCACTCCACCATGCGGCTACGAACCTTGCCCAATCTCCGCGTCTCCTCCGGCACCGCAGCGGCACTGTCGCGCGGTTTGGCGCCGTATGATACCAGGCCGACCGCGGTGGCGAACAGTGGGCCGGTGCTGTCGTCAAACGGCGGCGGGCCGCCGCCGTTGCCGGAGCCATTGCCCGAGTTGCCCGAAGTCGCCGGGCTGCCCAGCCGGGTCGGCATCTGAAATACCTGCTCCGCCAGCCCGACCGCGCCCGCAACCAGCGCCCCGCCACCGGTCAGGACGACACCGCTTGTCAGCGCCTGTTCGAAGCCGCTGCGAATGATTTGCCGGTGGGCCAGCGTGAAGATCTCCTCGAAGCGCGGCTCGATGATCTCCGCCAGCGTCTGCCGCGCCAGCACGCGCGGCGTGCGTCCGCCGACGCTGGGCACCTCCACTGATTCGGCGGGCTGTACCAGGCGTGCCAGTGCGCAGCCGTGCCGCTGCTTGAGGCGCTCGGCTTCCCGGAAGGGCGTGCGCAAGCCCGCGGCGATGTCGCTGGTGACGTGGTTGCCGCCGAGGCCGAGCACGGCGCTGTGCTTGAGCGCGCCCTGGCTGAAAACCAGCACGTTGGTGGTGCCGGCGCCGATCTCAACCAGCGCGACGCCGAGTTCGCGTTCCTCCGCGGTCAGCGCCGCCTCTGCCGCCGCCAGCGGGGCGAGCACTAGATCGGCCACATGCAAACCGCTGCGCTGGCAACACTTAACCACGTTCTGGGCCGCGGCGATGGCGGTGGTGACGACATGCACCTTGGTCTCCAGGCGCACGCCCGACATGCCGAGTGGGTCTTTGACGCCGTCTTGACCATCGACCACGAACTCCTGCGCCAGCACGTGCAAGATGTCGCGATCGAGCGGCAATGCCACCGCCCGCGCCGCGTCCAGCACGCGGGCGACGTCGCCTGGTGCCACCTCGCGGTTCTTCACCGCGACCACGCCGTGGCTGTTGAACGACTTGACGTGGGTGCCGCCGATGCCGGCGAAGACGCTGTGAATCTGGCAGCTAGCGGAAACCTCGGCCTCTTTGACGGCGCGCTCGATCGCTTGCACGGTAGCGTCGATGTTGACCACCATGCCCTTGCGCAGCCCGTCGCAAGGGGCGCTGCCGAGACCTGCAACTGTGACGGTGCCGTCGTGGACCTCGCCCACCACCGCCGCTACCTTGGCGGTGCCGATATCGAGTCCGACGAGCAATTCGCCCTTCTTGTCTCCCCGCTTAGCCATAACTAGGCCCGCATTCCCGACTTCGCGCCGCTGCGCGGCGTCGTCCGCGTTTTGATCGGCGAGGGCCGTAGACGCACGACCACCTGATCAGAGAAGGTGGCGTCAAACAGGGCGACACGCGATTCCTGCCCTTCCCAGGCTGCCAGCACACGCTTGGTGCGCGCCAGTTTGGTGCGCCAATTACCCCAGCCAACCACTATCGGCACCGGCTGGCGCAGCGGGATGAGCGTGACGCCCCGGCGTGGATCGATGTTGACCTCGGAAAGGCCCGCGCCGCAGCCCTCGCGCTGACACAAGCGAATCATCCGGGCAGCGCGGCGTAGCATCAAGACGTCTTCCCGGTTGGCGGGCGTGATGCCCAAGCCCGTTATGAGCGGCAAGTCGCGGCTGTCATCTTCGCGCAACCGGTTCATCAGCTGTCCCGAGCGGTCCACAAAGTAAAGATCATCGAGCACTGCGATCGCTGCGGGAACGCGCTCGCGTACGCTGACGACGAGGCGGTGTGGAAAGTCGCGCCGCACCCGCACATCGGCCAGATCGGCATGGAGGCGCAGGCGCAGGCGAATAGCAGAGGGGTTGGCGTCCCAGATGCTCATGCCCGGGCGTAGACCGGCGGACTGCAAGAGTTGCTCGCGGCCCCAGCGGCTGTTGCCGCGTACCGTGACTTCGGTGAGCGCGAAGTAGGCATGGCTCTTGGTGGCAGTCCAGACCCGCGGCACGGCCCACCGCATCGTCGCCACCATGCCGGCGGTGCACACCGTCAGACCCCCGATCAGCCCGATGCGACGCCATGGGATGTTGGTGGTGCGGCGCGAGCGCCGCCGTCGCGCACCTGCCGTGCGACCGCGAGCTAGGTGGCGCATCAGGCGGGGTCCTCCCAATGGCCAACGAGTCTCACTTCCGGATCGAGGCGAACTCCCCACCGCTCCCACACGCTGCGGGCGATTTCGTTCATCAGCGCTCGCACCTCGGTCGCGGTGGCGCCGCCGAGATTGACGATGAAATTGGCGTGTTGCTCTGAGACCCTTGCGCCGCCGATGCGGCGGCCCTTGAAGCCGGCCGCTTCGATGAGCTCGCCGGCATGCCGGCCCGGCGGGTTCTTGAAGATCGAGCCGGCGTTGGGGTAGCCCAGAGGCTGATGAAGTTGGCGCCGCTGCTTGTACTCAGCCATCAGGTCTCGGATTGAGCCCGGATCCCCCGCCGCCAGACGCAAGCTGAGGTGGGTCACGATCCATCCGCGGGGCAGATCGAAGTGGCGGTAGCCGAAACTGAGGTCGGCTTTGGGCAACTGCTGCGGGCCGGTAGCAGCATCCACGCCTTCGATGGCTTCGACCACATTGGCGATCTCGCCGCCAAAGGCGCCGGCGTTCATGAGTAACCCGCCCCCCAGCAACCCGGGAATCCCTTCGGCAAACTCCAGCCCGGTCAGCCGGCGCTGCGCGGCTTCGACCACCAGCTTCTTGAAGGGCACCGCGGCCCCCGCTCGCACCTTGGTGCCGGAGCCGTTTGCTTGCCACTCCATGGCGGCGAAGGCCCGCCCGAGCTTGAGCACAATGCCCCGAATTCCGTTATCGCTGACCAGAATGTTGGTGCCGCCGCCGAGGACGAACAGCGGCGTACCCGCGCGCGCAGCGAGGGTGAGAACTTCGTGCACCTCCGCCACGCTGTCGGCCTCGATGAACGCATCGGCTGGCCCGCCAATGCGAAATGAGGTGTGCCGGCTGAGGGGCTCGCCGGTGCGCAGGCGCTCGCCGAAGGCGGCGCGCAGGGCGGTCAGGTCGGCTGCTGTCACTGCATCGTCCACGCGTTCTGTGTGCCGGCGAGCACCCGCACTAGTTGCTCGCCGACTTCGTGAATATCACCGGCGCCCAGCACCAAGACCAAGTCGCCGGCGCGCACGTGCCGCTGCACTTCCGCCACGACCTCTTCGCGTTGGGGGATAAAAGCTACGTCCAAGTGGCCACGGCGGCGTAGGGCCCAGAACAGCACCTCGCTGGTGACGCCGTCGATCGCCACCTCACCCGCAGCGTACACTTCGGTGAGTATCAGCGTATCGACCGCGTCGAAGGCCTCGAGGAAGTCACCGAACAAATCGCGCGTGCGCGTGAAGCGGTGTGGCTGGAAGACCACCACCAGGCGGCGGCCGAAGCCCTCACGCGCAGCGGCGATGGTGGCGCGGATCTCCTCGGGGTGGTGGCCGTAATCGCTCACCACCAGCACTCCGCCGGCAGTGCCACAGACCTCGAAGCGGCGATGGATGCCGCCGAACTCGGCCAGCGCGTCGCGGATCAACTCGAAGGGCACCTCGAGCTGCAGCGCCACCGCCGTTGCCGCCAGGGCATTGAGCCCGTGGTGCCGGCCCGGCATGCGGACGCAGAGATCGCCGAGTAGCTGCCCGTACGCCACCGCCTCGAAGCGGGTTTCCATGCCGTTGACCGACAGGTTGCGCGCCACGAAGTCGGCATCTGCGGTGGTGCCGTAGGTGACCACCCGTTTGCGCATCTGCGGCACCAGGCTGCGGACGGTGACGTGATCGAGGCAGACCACCGCCGCGCCGTAAAACGGAACGCGATTGGCGAACTCCAGGTAGGCCGACTTCACCCGCTCCATGTCCCCGTAGTAATCGAGGTGCTCAGGATCGATGTTGGTGATGACCGCGATCGCAGGCGAGAGCAGCAAGAAGGTTCCGTCGCTCTCGTCAGCCTCGACCACCATCAGCTCACCCTGACCGGCGCGGGCGTTGGTGCCCATGCTGTGCACCCGGCCGCCGATGACGACGGTCGGATCGAGCCCGGCGCGCTTGAGGATCGCGGCGATCAGCGAGGTCGTGGTGGTCTTGCCGTGGGTGCCGGCCACCGCGATGCCTTGCTTCATCCGCATCAGCTCAGCCAGCATCTCGGCGCGCGGGACGACCGGGATCTTCAGCTCGCGCGCGCGGACGATCTCCGGGTTGACGTATTTCACCGCCGACGAAATCACGACCACGTCGGCATCCGGCTGCACCACCTCGGCCGAATGGCCGATGGTGATGCGGGCGCCGAGTTTGGTTAGCCGGCGCGTGGTCGCACTCTGAGTGATATCGGAGCCGCTTACGTGATGGCCCAAAGCTAGCAGGACCTCGGCGATCCCGCTCATGCCGACTCCGCCAATGCCGACGAAGTGAACACGGCGCGGGGCGTTGAAGCGGCTAGGCATGGGTTCTCTCCTGGGCGATAACCTCGCGGCAGACGGCGAGTACGCGGGCGGCGGCATCGGGAATTGCCAGGCGGCGGGCGGCCGCAGCCATGGCCTGCAAGCCGTCGGGATCGGCGGCCAACGCGGCGACCCGCGCAGCTAGAACCGTGCCGGTGAGCTCGCGGTCGAGCAGCATCTGCGCGGCGTTGCCGTGCACCAAGACCTCGGCGTTGGCACGCTGATGATCATCGGCGGCGAAGGGGTAGGGGACCAAGATCGCCGGCTTGCCCAGGGCGGTGATCTCCGCCACGGTGGTGGCGCCCGCGCGGCAGACGACGAGATCGGCCTGGCCGTAAGCGCTACCCATGTCTTCGATGAACGGACTCACCTCGGCGGTTACGCCGGCCTGGGCGTAACGCTGCCGCACCCAGCCGGCGTCGGCAGCGCCGGTTTGGTGGATTACCCTCAGCTCGGCGATTTGTCGCCGCAGTATCGCGGCTGCTTCGGTGGCGGCGACGTTGAGGCGGTGCGCGCCTTGGCTGCCGCCGAAAACCAGCAGGGTGAAACCGCTGCCGGGTGCCGCCGCTGGTGCCGCCAGCGTACGCACCGGGTTGCCGGTTAGCGTGGTGCGCCCGGCGGGGAAGAACGGCGCGGCTTCGGTAAAGGCGGTGCAGACGCGCTGCGCCAGCCGTCCGAGGCGGCGGTTGGTCAATCCGGGATGCGCGTTTTGTTCGAGCAGCACCCGTGGCACCCGCCGCAACCAGGCGGCGAGCACCATGGCCGCCGAGGCATAGCCGCCGACGCCGACGACGATGTCCGGGCGGAAATCGCCCAGGATGCGCCAGGCGCGGACCAGCGCTACCGGCAGCTGTTGCAGCAGGTCCGCCACGCCGCGCCAGCCGCGGCCGCGCAAGCCGCGCATCGGCAGTGCTTCAAAGGGAAATGTCGTCTGGGGAATGACGCGCGCTTCGATGCCGTAGCGGCTGCCGACAAACAACACCGCCGCGCCCTCTGCGGCGGCCGCTTGCGCTACCGCCAAACCGGGAAACAGATGCCCACCCGTCCCGCCGCCGGCTACGATCATCCTCATCCTCAACCCGTCTGCCGCGACAGCGCCGCCAGGATGCCGATCTGGACGAGCGCCACCATCATGGCGGAGCCACCGCAGCTCAAAAAAGGAAGGGCTAAGCCTTTGGTCGGAAGCAGCCCCAACACCACCCCCACATTCACAACCGCCTGCAGCAATAGCACTAAAGTGAGGCCGAATGCCAGCAGGCTGGCGAAGCGATCCGGGTGCCGGTAGGCGATGCGAAAGCCGCGCATGCCGAGCAGCCCGAACAGCCCCAAGACCAGCAGCACGCCGATCAACCCCAGCTCTTCGCCGACCAGAGAGAAGATGAAGTCGGTGTGGGCTTCGGGCAGGAAGAACAACTTCTGCTTGCTCTGGCCCAGGCCTACGCCCGTGAGGCCGCCGGAGCCAAAGGCGATCAGCGACTGGGTGAGTTGGAAGCCGAGGTCGCGGCTGTATTTCCAGGGGTCGCGGAACGCCATGATCCGCCGTATGCGATAATCGGCGTGCATCACCGCCGCTGTCGCTAGCAGCACCCCGGGTAGTGCCAGCGCCAGCAGATGCTTGAGGCGGGCGCCGCCGGCGAACAACATCGCCATTAACAGCAGACCCAAGATCGTGGCAGTGCCGAAATCCGGCTCCACCACGATCAGCCCGGCGAACAGCCCGACTACGATCAGATGCGGCAGCACGCCACGGACGAACTCGCTCATCTGCTGGCCGCGGCGGGCAATGGAATGCGCCAAGTACACCACCAGCACCGTCTTCACCCACTCCGACGGTTGTACCGAGAAGCCGCCGACGCCAATCCAGCGGCGCGCGCCGCCGCGCACCATGCCGACGTGCGGGATCAATACCAGCGTGATCACCGCTAAGCCGAGCAGCAAGAGCGCATAGACGCCGCGCTCGAGTAACTCGATGCGGATCTTGGAAGCCGCTACCGCCAGTACCGTACCCATGGCGATGGCGACCAGGTGCTTGCGGAAGTACAGATACGGGTCGCCATGGTTTTCCAGCGCGAAGAAGTAGCTGGCGTTGAACACCATGACCACACCGAGACCGACCAGGCCGGCGGTGGCGATGATGAGCCACCAGTCGGGCCGGTTGAGACGCGGCATCACTAATCGTTGGTGCAATACCCGGATGCCGGGAAGCGCTAGTGTCGTCATAAGGCCTCCACCAATTCGCAGAAGCGCCGCCCGCGAGCGGCGTAATCGGTGAACTCATCGAAGCTGGCGCAGCCAGGTGAGAGCAACACCGTGTCGCCATCGCATGCGGCGGCGGCAGCGGCGGCCACGGCCTCGGCCAGCGCCGGCGTTTCGATGAACTCGACGCTACCGGTGATTTGCGCGGCGATGCTGTGGCGCGCGGCGCCGAACAGCACGGCGCGTTTGACGCGCTGCTCAAGCAGCGGGCGCAGTGCGTGGAAGTCGCTGCCCTTGTCGTACCCGCCGGCGAGCAGGATGACGTTGGCCGAAAAGCTCTGCAGCGACTTGATCACCGCGCCGACGTTGGTGCCCTTGGAGTCATCGTAATAGCTTACCCCGGCCCGCTCGCGCACCAACTGCAGCCGATGCGGCAGGCCCGCGGTTTGTTCGAGCACGCGTTGCACGATCGACGCCGGCACCCCCCAGACCGAGGCGGCGGTGAGCGCCGCGAGCATGTTCTCGCGGTTGTGTGCGCCCTGGAGCCGCACGCGCGCGAGCGGGAAACGCCGCGCCTGCGGCTCCGGCCCCCAGTACACCAGGTCATCGCCGTCCACGAAGCCGCCGAATTCGACCGGCTCGCGGCCGAACGAGATGGTCGTAGCCCGGGTGCGACGGCGCTGGTTCCACACCCAGCGGTCGTCGCGGTTGAGCACCGCGATATCCCCCGGCCGCTGCCGCATCAGCAGCTGCGCCTTGGCCAGAGCGTACTCCTCCACGCTGCTGTAACGATCGAGGTGGTCGGGTGTCAGATTGAGCATGACCGCAATCCGCGGGCGAAAGCTGTGTACCCACTCGAGCTGGAAACTCGAGATCTCGGCCACCGCGGCCTCGTAGGGTGGGGCGTCTTCCTGCACCGCGTCGATCAAGGGTGTGCCGAGATTGCCTCCGACAAACACCGGTGCGCCGGCCGCGCTCAGCATCGCCCCCAGCAGCGTGGTGGTGGTGCTCTTGCCGTTGGTGCCGGTGATCGCCAGCAGAGGGCAGGGCAGGAAGCGGTACGCCAGCTCGATCTCGCTGATCACGGGCACGCCGGCAGCCAGGGCGCACTGCAAGAGCCGATGAGTGCGCGGCACGCCCGGGCTGGGGACTACTAATTCCACGCCCCGCAGCTGCGCCTCGGTGCCGTCATCGAGGATGCGCTCGATCTCGGCCGGCAACGGCAAGCGCTCCAGTCGTTCGGGCTGACGTTCAAGCAGGCGCACTGCGGCGCCGCGTGCGGCCAGAAACCGCGCCGTGCTCTGCCCGGTCCGGCCGGCGCCGACGACCACCACGCTACGACCGGCGAGATCCATAGTCACCCTAGCGCAACTTGAGCGTGCTCAAGGCCGCCATCGCACAGATCGCGGAAACGACCCAGAACCGTACAATGATCTGCGGCTCCGGCCAGCCCTTCAGCTCGAAATGGTGATGAATCGGCGCCATGCGGAACACCCGCTTGCGCCGCAACTTGTATGAGCCCACCTGGATGATCACCGATAGTGCCTCGGCAACGAACACGCTGCCCGCCAGCGGCAGCACCAGTTCGTGCTTGGTCAGCAGCGCCACAACGCCGAGCGCGGCGCCGAGCGGCAAGGCGCCGACGTCACCCATGAACATCATCGCCGGGTAGGCATTGAACCACAAGAAGCCCAGCCCAGCGGCAAGAATGGCGGCGCAGAAAATGGCCAGTTCACCCGCCCCCGCCACGTATTCGAGCTGCAAGTAATCGGCGTACTTGACGTTGCCGGTCACCCAGGCGAAGACCACGTAGGTTCCGGCGGTGGTCATCACCGGGCCGATCGCCAAGCCGTCGAGCCCGTCGGTGAGATTGACGGCATTGGAGGCACCCACCAGCACCAGGGCGGCGAAGGGGATGTACCAAAGCCCGAGGTCGGGGTGGAGGTCCTTGAAGAAAGGGAAGTTCAGGGTCGTGGAAAATCCCGGCTTGCAGTACAACACCGTTGCCGCCGCGAGCGCGACGCCGAACTGGCCGAGCAGCTTATAGCGGCCCCACAGGCCCTCCGCGCTCCGGCGCACCAGCTTGCGATAGTCGTCCATGAAGCCGATGACCGCAAACCCCAGCGTCACCAGCACGGCCACCCACACGAAGAGATTGCTCAGGTCGGCGAGCAGCAAGGTGGCGAGTATGAACGAGAACAGGATGAGAGTGCCACCCATGGTCGGGGTTCCGGCCTTGCCCAAATGGCGCTCGGGACCGTCGCTGCGAATGACCTGACCGATCTGCAACGCGGTCAGACGCCGGATCAGCCAAGGGCCGAGCATGAACGAAATGGTCAGCGACAGCAGTGCCGCCAGCAGCGAGCGAAAGCTGATGTAGCGAAAGACGTTGAAGACGCTGTATTCGGTGTGTAACGGGTAGAGAAGGTGATATAACATCAAGCGTGGCCCCCGGCCTCTTGCAGTAACCGCACGACCTCCGCCATGCGGGAGCCGCGCAGGCGCACAACCTCTTCGGTGGCGGCACCGCGCGAGCCCTTGATCAGAATGACGTCACCCGCTCGCCACAACCCGGCCACCGAGGTCGCGGCCGCAGCCGGATCGGCGCAGACGTGCACCGCGGCGGCGTCCAGGCCGCCGGCGCGGGCACCGTCGGCCAGGGCCTCGGCTTGCTCTCCCACACCGATCAGCAAGCGCACGCCCAGCCGCGCCGCCAATTCTCCCACCTGACGGTGCCAGGCCGCGCTAGCCTCGCCCAGCTCGCGCATTTCACCCAACACCGCGATCGCACGGCCGGGCTGCTGCACCAGCACGCGCAGCGCCGCTTCGACGTTGGCGGGATTGGCGTTGTACGAATCATTCAGCAAGGTGGCGCCGTTGGCGAGCTTCACCACCTGCATCCGCTTGGGCGGCGCGGCGATCGCTTCCAAGCCCGCGCGGATCGTCGCCAGGTCGACTCCGATCGCGTGGGTAACCGCGGCGGCCGCCAGAGCGTTCTCCACGTTGTGCCGGCCGGGGAGGCGCAGGCGCACTCGGGTCGCTTGTTTGCCGATGCCCAGATCGAAGGCAATGCCGTCGAGACCGCAATCGGTAATCGCCGCCGCGTGGACCTCGCCGCCGCTGCCGAACTCGATACGCCGGCCGCGAAATCCGGCGGCGATCTTGACCACGCGCTCATCGTCAAGGTTGACGGCGACCGTGGCGTCCCGGCGCATGCCCGCAAACAACTCGCCCTTGGCCGCCGCCACGCCCTCGATGCTGCCGCAGCCTGCGAGGTGTACGGGTCCGATATTGGTGACCACCCCGACATCGGGACCGGCAATCTCGACCAGGCGCGCAATCTCGCCCGGCACGCTCATGCCCATCTCGACCACCGCCACCGCGTCGCTGCCGGTCACCCGTAGCAGCGTGAGCGGTACGCCGATGAGATTGTTTTCGGTGCCGATCGACTTGACTACGCCGGTACGCGGCGCCGGAAAGCTGGCGTGGTCACAGATGGCCGCCGCCATCTCTTTCGTCGTGGTCTTACCGTTACTGCCGGTGATCGCGATTACGAGCGGCTGCTCGCGCCGGCGGGTCCACGCGGCGAGGTCGCCCAGAGCCCGGAGCGTGTCGGGCACGACGATGGCTTGGGGCTGTGGTACTTCGCTGGCTACGTGCTGCACGAGGACGGCGCGCGCACCCTGCGCCAAGGCGTCGGCCGCGAAACGATGCCCGTCGTGCGTCTCGCCGATGAGGGCAATGAAGAGCGCGCCAGGCGTGAGACGGCGCGAATCGGTCGCTATCGAGTCGAATGTCAGCGAGCGGTCAGCAGCGTAGGCGACCGTGCCGCCGGTCGCGGCGATTACTTCAGCGAGGGTCCAAGTCATGCTGGGAACGAGTGCGAGCGCCAGCTCCGCGTCCCTCATATCTCAAAGTGCGGGGGTGCCAAATACCAGGCGGAGCGTACGCCCGTTGCCGGCCGCTGCCCCCGGCGGCGGTTCTTGGGCGACAACAAAACCGCTGCCTTCGAGCTGCACTTCCCAACCGGCGCGGTGCGCACGCACGAGCGCTTCCCGCATGCTCAAGCCCAGGAAGCTCGGCATGCCGCCGCTGGAATCAACGACCTGCCACACCACCGGCTGGGGCACGAGCGCCGCCAACTCGGAAGCGGGCACCAGTGGCAACTGCGGCCGCAATCCCAGGCGCTCAAGGCTGTACTCGGCGATGCGCCGGAATACGGGCGCGGCCACTAGGCCGCCATAGGTCACGCCTTTCGGCGTGTCGATTACCACCAGAATGACCAGGCGAGGATCATCCGCCGGGACAAAGCCGACAAACGACGACATGCGGCCGCGCGCCGAGTAGCGCCCGGTGTGCGGGTCCACCTTCTGTGCAGTGCCGGTCTTGCCCGCCACGCTGAAGCCGGCGACGGCGGCCTTGGTTCCGGTGCCGCTCTCGACCACGCGCTGCAGCATCGTTGTGAGCGCGGCGGCCGTCTCCAAGCTGATCACCCGGCGTACCACTTCCGGGCGCGGTGCTCGCTCGACCCGGCCGTCTTCGGTAATCACCCGTTGTACGACTTGCGGCTTGAGCAGCAGCCCGCCGTTGGCAATCGCCCCGTAGGCGCTCGCGAGTTGCAGGGGAGTCACCGCGATACCTTGCCCGAAACTAGTGGTTACAAGGTGAATGCGGCCCCAGCGCTCGATCGGACGTAACAGGCCGCTGACCTCGCCCGGCAGTTCCACCCCAGTGGGTTTGCCGAAGCCGAAGGCCTCGATCGCGGCAGCTAGACGGGCGGCGCCGAGGCGTTCGCCGATCTTGGCGGTGCCGATGTTGCTCGAGTGCTGGATCACTTCAGCGAAAGAGAGCCAGCCGTAGCGCTCGTGGTCGTGGATGACGCGGCGGCCGACGCCGTAGTGGCCGTTTTCGCAGTAGATGCGGTCGTCGGGTTTCACTAGGCCCGCTTCCAACGCGGCGGCGGCGGTGAAGGTCTTGAAGGTCGAGCCGGGCTCGAAGGAGTCAGTCACGATGCGATTGCGGCGCGCGGCCGCCGTGGCCTTGCCGGCTTCGTTGGGGTCGAAGGTCGGCACATTGGCGAGGGCCAAGATCTCGCCCGTGCGCGGGTCGAGCACCACGGCGGCGCCGGCTTCCGCCTGATGGGCGGTTACGGCTTGCGCCAGCTCGGTTTCCGCGACGTGCTGGATGGCGGCATCGATGGTCAATTCAATCCGCGCCCCTGGCTGCGGCCGCTCCGGCTGGGTGGCGCTCAGCATCATGGGACGCCCGTGGGCGTCATGTTCCACCGCGCGCGGCTCAACCCGGCGGAGCAGACTGCGATTGTGGCGCAGCTCGATCCCTTCGATGCCTTGAGCGTCGATGTTGGTCAGGCCGATGACGTGCGCAGCCAGCTGGCCGTGCGGATAGTGACGGCGCCGGCTGGGCTCGCTGCCAACCCCGGCCAAGTGCAGTTCGGACAGCGCCTGCCAGCGGTCGATAGACATCTGGCGGTCGAGCCAGATGAAGGGCGACTTGCTGCTGGTCTTAGCGGTGATAGTTGACTGTGGCAGGCCGAGCGCACTGGCCAGTGCTTGCACCGATTGGGCGCCAGTAAGCTCGCGCGGCCGCAGGTAGACCGCAGCCGCATCAACCGTTAGCGCCAGCGCTTCGCCGGTGCGATCCAGAATTGCACCCCTCGACGGTGGTTCCGCCAGCCGGCGCTGATGCTGGCGTACGGCCAGTTGCTTGAGGTTCGGGCCTTGGATTACTGTGAGATACACCGCCCGCGCGATCACGGCCCCAAGGAGGACGCAGAACACCGCTGCCGTCGCCTGAATGCGCCCGCGAGCGGCAGCCATGGTCATTGCAGCGATCCTAGCTGTTCGGGCTGCGGCCGTTGTAGGCCGAGTCGCCGGCGCGCCTCCTCTTCCAGTCGGCCCGGCGTGTCGGCGGCCGCAGCTTCCACCGCGAGTTCCTTCGCTTCCTGCTCCAACCGCCCCACAAGCTGCTGCACCGCCGACAGCCGGTAACCGATCTCCACCACCCGCAACCGCACCCACACATATCCCAGCGCCACCAAGACGCCCGCTAGCACCAACACCCCGATCCAAGTTGCCAACCCCTTCACTTCTGCGCTGACGGCAAACGGAACATTCGCCGGTCGCCAGTGTGCCTCACGCAAGACGGCCTCGATTGGGTCACGCCGTGCAAATGCCCGCTGATCGATCGACACTGGCAACATCTTAGATCCCCAGATCGGATAACATCCCCGGGTCATCCATGAACGCCTGTTCCGAATCGGCAAAGACCTTCGTCCATACCCCACGGTCCCAGATCCGAAACTTCTCCCCGATGCCGACAAAGGTGACATCGCGAGCCAGTCCGGCATAAGTCCGCAACGCTGGCGGGAGCAGGATTCGCCCCTGCTTGTCGATTTCGCACTCGTGTGCGCCAGCCAGATAGTAGTTCTGGAACCGCATCATCTTGTTATCGAACTGCGGTCGTTCCCGCAGGCGTTTTTCAAACTCGACCCAGGCAGGGTAGGGGTAGGCGTCTAAGCAGCGGGCCGATTCCGAGAAGAAGTTGGTGATGACGACCCGCCCGGCGCTGGCGGCGAGGAGGAAGTCGCGGAACTTGGCTGGCACACTGACGCGCCCCTTATCGTCCACCGTGTGCTCATAGTTTCCGCGAAACACTTTACACCGCCGCTTGGCCTATCCTCCCACCACCTGCCACTTTGCCCCACAGCGTGCCAGGTTATAGGCGGGTCCGTCCCACCTGTCAAGAACAAATTTTCAAAAAAGCGGGGGTGGCCGCCAGAGCGAATTCAGGACGAGGCGAGAACCTCGACCTCCAGCTGGACTGGCGCCTTCAGGGAGCGACTGACCAGGCAGCTCTGCTCGGCCTTGTGGGCAACGCGCTCGATGCGCCCATGTTCGACCTCGGGCGGCGCGGTGATCTTGACCTTGAGAGCGATCGCACTGAAGGCGAGCCCGCCTTCGACCCGGTCAAGAATCCCCTCGGCTGCGCACTCGATCGTTGAGAAGCTTATCTTTGAAGCTGCGGCGATGGCCCTGAAGGTGAACACAAAGCAGCTGGCTACCGCAGCAACAAGCAGCTCTTCCGGCGACCACCGATCGCCCGGGCCGTCGAAGGCGGCGGGTGGCGCGAGGGTGAGCAGATCGAGCCCGGCAGCGCTTGCGGTTGCCGGGCCGCTGGCCTCGGCTCGCAGCGCAATCCGATAGTAGTGGGGAAGTTCGTGCATCCGACCCTCCGATAGATCCGTACGACAACCCTAACTCCGAGGAGCGGCAGAAGTCCAACGCCGAGAACAAACGAGTGGCGGCGTTGACTTCACTTGGGGCGGTCGCTATCTGTTAGCGGCTGAAGTTGGCGCGGGGTGGAGCAGTCCGGTAGCTCGTCGGGCTCATAACCCGAAGGTCGGAGGTTCAAATCCTCCCCCCGCAACGTTCGAGGCCCTGCAAAATCAACAGTTTGCGGGGCCTCGCTGTTTTCGGGAAGCTGCGCGAGCGCTGCTTTGACAGCCACCCGCGCAAATTGGCCGGTATGCCCGTTTCTGCTCCTTCTACAGGCGCTGAGCGCCGGGTGTGACCCGTGCCGCCACTATTCCCAGCAGCACCAGGGTAAGGCCATTGAGGCCGAGCAGCATGCCGGCGGTGGCGCCGGTGATTTGAAAGGCGCGGCGCACCTGCGCCCCTTTGAACTCGGCTTCGTAGAGCACGTTGCCGGGATTGCGCGCCGCCACCAGCGCTGCCTTGCGGTAGTCCTCGTCGCGCACCACCTGGAGGGTACAAGTGATGACAAGGGCGAGGCCAAGCACGACCACCGCCGCCCCGAGCAGCTTGCACAACCGGGCCATTCACGCCTCCGCGCCCAGGCTGCGCGCCGCGCCGATCGCGGTGGCGTACTCTGCGTGCTGCGGGATGGTGAAGTTGCGCTCGAACAGAAAGCGGGTGGCTTTAATGCGCTCGACAAACGGGCGCACGCGCAGGAGCTTGCCGGTGAGTACCACATCGCGGTGCTCGGCGGCGCGCGCCGCCAGTACGCTGAGTACCACGATCACCTCGGCGATCATGTTGACCAGCGCCTTGGCCTTGTCCTCCGCCGTCGCGTCGGACGAGAGTTTACCGAAGTTGCTCGCCGTCGCGTCGGCCGGCACGTAGCCGACCGGCCCGCCGGTGATATCGCCGACGGTGAGATCGATGCGCGAGAGGTCGCCCTTCTCGGCGAGCTGTTCGAGGGTTTCGAGGCGGATCACGTTGAGCAAATGCTTCGACAGGCCGAGCAGCGTGCCGCCGCCGACGCCGGTACCGCCGACATGGGCGATGTGCTCGCCCTTCACCGAGACAATGGCGGTGCCGGTGCCGAGCGAGACCACCAGCGCATCACGCATGCCCGACAGCGTTGCCCCGCCCACGCCGATGGCCGTGATTTCGGAGACCTTGTGAACCGGGATCCCGAGCAGTTCTTCGCCCAGCAAGCGCGCCCCGCCGCCGGTGGCCGCTATGGCCGTAATCCCACTGAGCCGCGCGTTGAGGTCACTGACCAGTCTACCGAGCGCGCCGGCAGCCGCGGCGACCGGGTCGTTGGCCTCGACCGAGACGACGTGAATCTGCTCGCCCAACACCACCGCGTCGGTGGTCGAGCCGCCGATATCTATGCCGATGATCACCCGTGCACCTCCTGGGCCAAGTCTAGCCGGTACACCGCCACCTGCTGGCGGCGGGCGGGGTCGTAGTCTCGCCACTTCGCCGCCGCCACCTCGCTGGTGCCGACGCGGCGAAATCCTTGGCGCTCGAAAAATGCCTGTGCCCGAACCTCGGTGGTGCAGGCAAAGACGTACGCCAAGCGCAGGGCGCGGGCGTCAGCCAGCACTTGCTGGACCAAGCGCGCACCCACCCCTTCACCCTTGAAGCGCGTGATGGTGTAGAGGCCGACGATCTCGCCCGCGCGCTCGGCGCTGTAGGGCGCGGTGACGAGCGCGCACACGCCGGCGAGATGGTGCGTGCTGATGGTTGCACCGTAGCCCGTCAGCAAGATTTCGCTGATCTCGTCCGGCCGGCGCAGCTTGAGAAAACCCTCGCGCTGGCCGCGCTCGATCAGCCGCTCGACCTCCTCGAAGTCGTCGATGCGCAGCCGCTCGACCCGACAGTAATCCTGCAAGGTGAACAGCGTACCCGAGCCCTCGTAAGTGAACAGCTCGCGCGCCAGACCGGCGAGCGCGCATAGATTGACCGAGCCGACCCCGCCGCGCAGCGCGGCACGCACCACGCTGAGCGTGGCACGGCGGTCCGCCAGACCGGCCCACTCGGCTTCGCCGGCGTGCAGGATGGTGGTCAGGGTCGGCTCGTCCATGAATGACAGTTGCCGCCCGTCGGCGCCGGCGATGCCACCGGCCGGCTCCACCAGCACCAGTTTGTGCACGCCGAAGCGCTGAGCCAGCGTAGCGCTGACCTGGTACAGCGCGGCATCGTCTTCCACCGCGCCGACGAACAGCGGGCCGCCGCGCAAGATGCTCCACACCCGCGCCAACGCCTCGGCAGCGGTGCCGGCGTCGATCAGCTCGGCGGCGGACAACTGGGCAAACGCGGCCGGGCGGCCGCGCTGCCCGCGCACTTGCGGGAACAGCGGCAGAGTCTCTTCCCGGAACAGCAGCGGGCCGAGCCGGCGCTGCAACCGGCGCAGCAATTGCTCACCCGAGAGCCGCCCGGTGCCGCCGAACAACAACAGCGCTCGCGTATCGTTGCGCAGCAACTCGCGCGCGATTGCCCCGATGGCGTCGTAGTGCTCCTCGTTGCCGAACTCGGCCAGCGGCAGCGCGAACACCAGCGTGCGCCCGCGAAACTCGTCGAGGTAGAATTCCTTCTCGCTGAACAGCAGATCTGCCGCCGCTTGGGCTGGGGCTGCGCTGGTCACGCCGACCCCTTACCACAATTGCACCGTGGCGGTAACTCGGTGTTGCCGGCCCCGTACTCCACCCGCCCTGGCGGTGGGTCTCTCGCTCACACCGCCAGCGAGCGTACGGCGGCGACGGCGCGGCGCCAACCCTGGTAGAGCGCCTCACGCGCCTCGGGCTTCATCTTCGGCTTGAAAACCCGGTCGGTCTGGCGCACACGTTCCAGCGCCCTGGCATCCTTCCATAAGCCGACGCCCAGGCCGGCCAGCAGCGCGGCCCCGAGTGCGGTGGTCTCGATCACCTTCGGGCGATCCACCGCGGCGCCGAGGAGGTCGGCTTGGAACTGCATCAAGAAGTCGTTGGCCGCCGCGCCGCCGTCCACCCGTAAGCCGCCGAGGTGCTCCGCCGACTCCGTCAGCATGGTGTCGACGACGTCCCGCGTTTGGTAGGCCAGCGATTCCAAGGTTGCCCGCACCACGTGTGCTCGGGTCACCCCGCGTGTTAGTCCGAGCAGGGCGCCGCGGGCCTGCGCGTCCCAGTAGGGCGCGCCGAGTCCGACGAAGGCGGGCACCAGGTACACGCCCAAGGTCGAGTCCACCTGCCGCGCCAGCCGCTCGCTCTCGGCGGCTTTGGCGATGATGCCGAGCCCGTCGCGCAGCCACTGCACCGCCGCCCCGGCAATGAAGATCGAGCCTTCGAGCGCATAAGCCGGGCCGCCGTCGGCCGCGCAGGCCATGGTGGTGAGCAGGCCGCGGCGCGACTCGATGATCTCGTTGCCGGTGAACAACAGCAAAAAGCAGCCGGTGCCGTACGTGTTCTTGACCAGTCCGGGACGAAAACAGGCTTGTCCGAAGAGCGCGGCCTGTTGATCGCCGGCCACGCCGGCGATCGGCACCTCAGCACCGAAGACCTTCTTGTCGGTGGTTGCGATCACGCCGCTGGATCGCACCACCGGCGGCAGGATGCTGGCCGGCACTTCCAGTGCGCGCAGCAACTCGGGGTCCCACTGGTGCTCGCGAATGTTGAACAGCAACGTGCGCGAGGCGTTGGTGAAGTCGGTGGCGTGTACGCGGCCGCCGGTGAGCTGCCAGATCAGCCAGCTGTCGATGGTGCCGAAGGCGAGCCGGTCGGCCTTGGCGCGGGCGCCTTTGACGTGATCGAGTAGCCACTTTACCTTGGTGCCGGAGAAGTACGGATCGAGCACCAGGCCGGTCTTTGCGCGCACGCTGTATTCGAGGTCCGCCGCCTTGAGGTTGTCACAGATGGGTGCGGTGCGGCGGTCTTGCCAGACGATGGCGCGATGGATGGGCCGGCCGCTCTTGCGCTCCCAGATCACCGTGGTCTCGCGTTGGTTGGTGATGCCGATGGCGGCGATCTCGGCGGGCGTCAGCCGCGCCTGGCGCAGCGCCTGCTTGATAACTCGCTGCGTGACGGCCCAAATCTCGTCGGCGTCATGCTCGACCCAGCCGGGTTTGGGATAATACTGGTGGAATTCCGAGTAGCCGCGGCCACGCACGCGGCCGCTGTCGTCGAACACCATCGTCGTGCTGCCGGTCGTGCCTTGATCAATGGCCAAAACGAACCGCGCCATACCGCATCTCCTCTGCGAGCGCGACAGTCGTCACTCGGAGCGGGAAAGTCAAGGACTGCGCCCAGAGGCAGATCTCCGCGGCGCGGGTTGAAAGCGGCACAACCACAACGGGCGTGTAGCCTACAAAGCCGCTAGCGCGGCGCGCTCGAGCCAGCCGCGCTGGCCGTCGCGCCGAGCCACTTGCGCCCAGCCCTCACGCTCGGTGATTATCCGCACCACGCTGCCGGGCTTGACGGCGTAGTGGGCGGTGCCACTGGCGGAGGGCTCGAAGCGCACGGTGGCTTCGGCCGCGGCGACCACGACCGCGTACGGCGGCAGCTCCATCGCCGCCAGACGATAGACCCCGGAACTGAGCACGAGCGCCAGCACCAACCCCGCCGCCAGCGCCAGGCGGGCGACCAGGCGCCGAGTTGTGGGCAGCAGCCGGCCGCAAATGAGCACCAGCACCAGTGCGGTGTAGACGGCGGTGGCGGCGAGCAGCAGCTCGTCGCCGGTCATGCGCTCGGCCAGCGGGAACAGCAGGCGCGCCCACATCGGCAACGCCTCCGTGTCCCCGCTCAGTTCCTGGGCGTAACCGAGATTCGCCCGCACGTCGGGATCACGCGGCCGCAGGCGGTGAGCACGTTGATAGTTGAGCGCCGCACGGCCGGCGTCGCCGGCCTTGAAATAGGCGTTGCCGAGGTTGAAGTACAGGCTCGCACTGGCCCAGCCGCTAGTCAGAACGCGCTCGTACTCGGCCGCGGCTTCACCATAGCGCTCCTCGCTGTAGAGGGCGTTGGCGTGGAAGAAGATCGTGTTAGGTGCTTCGGCTGCGGGTGTTGCTGCCACGGCCAAGCCGGCGAGCGCCAGCAGCATCAGCAGTGCTGCCGCCGAGCGGGCCAAGCGCCGCTCGCGCTCGAGCGCACGAACAATGGCATCGGCACGTTCGAGCGTACGTTCCATGCCGTCAGCGCCGGCCGCACCGGGCGAAAAACGCACGCGCTCGCAGGTGGCGAAGAATTCCTCCAACTCGATGGCGAGCGCGCCCGGCAAGCCTCTGGCCTGCAACCGGGCGCTAGCGCTGTCGGCAGTCACGCTGCCCGGCGGCAGGTCGAGCTTTGCTGAGAGATAATCACTCACTGCACGCGCCACCGCGTTGTAGAACCCGGCCTGGTCGCCGGCCTGCAGCGCCGCCCGCGCCCCCGCAATCGCCTGGCGCGCCGCCCGCCCGGCACGGGTAAAGCGGGCGTAACGCTCATCGCCGCTCAACCGCAGCCGGCGGCGGTCGTACAAGACCACCGCGATCCAGGCCAGTAACGGAATCGGCTGGTAGAGCCAGAACAGCGCGCCATGGTAGCGGCGCGCGCCGATCGGGGTGAATTCGCCCGGGGCATCCTTGATGAAGACGATGTCGCGCCCGAGCGGCTCCTGTACCCGCGGCCAGGCCGGCGGCGCGGCCCCGACGATTTGCGGCGCCGCCTGGGCCTGTGCCGACGGGCGCACCGCCAGCGCGATCGGTGGCGGGCTAATGGTGCGATACGCCCGTGCCGCCGGGTCGAAATAGCTGAAGCGCAGCGCCGGCAGCGTCATTGCCCCCGGCTGCTGTGGCATGACCACCTGCTCGAAAACTTTCTCCTGCGGCTGGTCGCTCGGCTGCGCCTGCACCGGGTATGCTCGCAGCGTATCGCTGCCCGTAATCGCCGGGGCGGTGACGTTATCGAGATTGCCGGCGCCGCTGATCGTCACCGTCACAGTCACCGGATCACCAACCGCTAACTCCAGCGGTGCCGCTTTGGCCTCGAACTCGAATGCGCCGACAGCGCCGGAGAAATCCGCCGGCTTGCCCGCCTCGGGCAGCGGCAGCACGGTTAGAGTCAACGGCTCGGATTGTAGCTCGACCGGCCGCCGTTGCGTTGAAAACGGGTCGTCGCCGAAGAAGCGCTCGAAGAACGGATCGCCGCCGCCGCGGCGACGTGACAATACATTGAGCGACATCTTCGCCGGTCCAAGCGGGAGCGGACCGCTGCGCAACGGCGTGAGCATGGTCTGGAAGTCGACCACTTGGAAGACGCCCTCGGCGGTTTGTTCCTGGCGCTGCGTGGGCTCGGGAAACTTGTCCACGGCCAAACCCTCGCCGGGCAGCGTCGGGTACTGCACATCGGCCACGCGCACGTTGCCGATGTAGAGCTTGAGCGTCAGCGGCACCCGCTCGTGCAGGTACAGTTCAGCCTTTGGGGTGGACAAGACCAGTCGCAGCACCTCGGCCGGCGCGGCCGCGCCTGAACCGCCGGCCCGCGGCGGTGCGCCGGCAACGGCCTGTAGTGTGACGCTGCCGGCATCAAGCTGCTGGCCGCCGAGGTCGACGATAATCGGCCCGAGCGTATAGGTGCCGGCCTTCAGCGCGGTGACCGCGTAGCGGTGGGTTACCGATGCCGACATCTGGCCGTTGACGATCGACACCTGGGTCGCGGGTCCGAGGTAGCGCAGGCTGAGCCCGTCGGGCGCGCTAAGAGCGGGCGCCGGCGCGTTCTGCGCGCCGGCCACCTCAATCGACAGATTGGCAGCGCTCCCGACCTGCACTTGCGAGCGATCGAGGTGGGCGCGCGCACTGACCTCAGCCAACGCCGCGCCGGCGCAAAGCAGTACCAGCGCCAGAGCGCTAGCCACAGCCGGTGAGCGCCGCTTGCCGCATCCGCAAGCTCGAACAACTCCGGCAGCCATCTTCACCAATCCTGCGCCGGCTCAGCTACTACTGCGCCGTGGAGCTTCTTGAGCACTTCGTCGGGCTGCACTTCCTGGTCGCGTTGCGAGTCGAGGACGGCAGCGGCCTCCTGCTTGGACATCTCCCCCTCCTGCTTCTCGCCCGACTCCTCGCCGGCGCCGGCCGCCTGTTGCTCGGGCTGACTCGGTTGCTGCGCTTGCTGCTGCTCGGGCTGTGGCTGACTCTCGCCTTGCTGCTTCTCTTGCTGCGTTTGCTCCTTCGGCTCGCCTTGATCTTGTTGCTGGTCCTGATCTTGCGGCTGCTGTTGTTGCTGTTGCTGTTGCTGTTGCTGCTCTTCGAGCTTCTGCTTGAGCTCGGTGAGCTTCTTGTGCACGAACTCGTAGTTGAATTTGCTATCGCTGTCTTGCGGTGCGACCGCCATGGCGCGGCGATAGGCGACGAGTGCCTCGGCGTAGCTGGTCAATGCGGCCTTCGGATCTTTAGCCTCCGCTGCCTCGCCGAGTTTGTACTTGGCATTTCCAAGGGCGACGGCCACGCGCGCCGTCTCGGCGGGCTTGTCATCGCCGGCCGGCACCAGCTGCAAGGCTTTGATGGCCTCGTCGTATTTGCCCTGGCGGTATTGGGCGAGCCCGAGGTTGAAGTGCAGTGCGGCCGAGTCGGGTTGATCGACCAGGGCTTCGTTGTATTTGGCCACCGCCTCTTCGTACTTGCTGGCGGCGTAGAGGCGGTTGCCTTCACGGGCACGGGCGTGGGGATCGAGCCAGGCGATGCAGCTGGCGGCAAGGAGGCTCAACAGCAAACCCGCCTGGGGATGCGCTCTCCTCATTCGCCGCTCCTCCCCGGCCGTCATCGTACCGTCTCCTGGGCCCGGCGCCACCAGCGCCGGCGCCGCGTGCCTTGCGCCTCGCCGGCGCGGCGGTCGCCGATGAGCGGCTCGATCAACAGCAGCAGCAGCGCGACCGCCAGCGGCAGCTGGAAGCGATGCTCGAAGCGGCGCTCGAGCGTGCTCGCCAGCTCGCGCTTCTCCATCTTCGCGATGTAGTCGCGATACAACTCGGTCAGACCGAACGACGCGCCGGCAGCGTGTAAGTAGACGCCCCCGCTGTCGACGGCGATCTGCTTGAGCGCCTCCTCGCCCAGGCGCGATTTGATCACCTGGCCGCTCTTGTCCTTGACGAATCCGCCCGACTCTCCCGGGACCAACTCGCCCTCGGCCGTGCCGATGCCGACCGAGTAGATCTTCAGACCGCGCTCGGCGGCGCGCTGCGCGGCTTCCTTGACCTGTCCTTCGTGATCCTCACCGTCAGTGATCAAGACCAGCGCCTGGTGGCTGCCCTGGCGGCCTTCGAAGGCTTCGAGGGCGACGTTGATGGCCTCGGCGATGGCGGTACCGCCTTTCGGGATCAAACCGACTTCGACCGCCTCCAGGCTTTGGGCGAAGGCGCCGTAGTCCAGCGTGAGCGGGCATTGCACGAAGGCGGTGCCGGCAAAGGCCACCAGGCCGACGCGGTCGCCGTTGAGTTGGGTGAGCAAATCCTGCACCGCCAGCTTGGCACGCGCCAAGCGGTTAGGTTTGACGTCGGTGGCGAGCATGCTGCGCGAGGTGTCGATGGCAACGACGAGGTCGATGCCTTCGCGGTGCACCTCCTGCCAGTGAAAACCCCACATCGGGCCGCCGAGCGCGAGGATGAGTGCGAGCACCGCCAGCGTCAGCAACGCCGCCCGCACCGTGCGGCGTCGCGGATCGATATCGGGCACGACCACCGGCAGCAGTCCGGCGGCAATGAACGTCTCGAGCGCCAGCTGGCGGCGGCGGCGCGCCCACAGCCAGAAGGCCAGCAGCACCGGCAGCAGCGCCAGCGCGATCAAACTGAGCGTGTCGCGCCAGAGTATCATGGCAACTTCCGCAGCACCGTTTCGCTCAGCCCGATTTCCAGCAGCAGCAGGCCGAGCGCAGGCCAAACCAGCCAGGCATAAAGTTCACGGTAATCGTGAAACTGTGGAGCTTCGAACGGAGTCTTTTCGCTGCGGTCGATCTCGGCGTAGATGTCGCGCAGGCTCGGGGTGTCGGTGGCACGGAAGTAGCGCGCCGAGGTGGTGGCCGCGATCTGCTTCAAAGTCGGCTCGTCGATATCGACCTGCATGGGGCGATAGACCTTGTTGCCGAACAGATCTTGCGCCGGATACGGGGCCACGCCGCGGGTGCCGGCGCCGATGGTGTAGACCTTCACTCCCAGTGTGGCCGCGGCCTCGGCCGCGGTCTGCGGCGTAATCCGCCCGGCGTTGCTCTGGCCGTCGGTGAGCAGGATCACGAACTTGGTCTTGGCCGTCGACGCCCGCAGGCGATTGACCGCGGTCGCCAGACCTGAGCCGATCGCGGTGCCGTCTTCGATCATGCCGACTTTCGCTCGCTCGAGGTTCTGGTTGAGCCAGCCGTGATCGAGGGTGAGGGGGCACTGGGTGTAGGGGCGGGCGGCGAACAGGACCAAGCCGATGCGATCCTCGGGGCGGGCGGCGATGAACTCTTTGACCACCGACTTAACCACGTCGACTCGGCTGGCGCGCGCACTGCCGAGAGTGAAGTCCTCGGCGAGCATGCTGCCGGAGACATCGACCGCCAGCACGATATCGACGCCTTCGCGGTGCACGCGCGTCAGGGCGGTGCCGAGCTGCGGCCGGGCCAAGGCGAGCACGATGAGGAGCAAGGCCAGCGCGCGCAACAGCCCGAGGAGCGCGCGCCGGCGTGCTGCCCCCGCCGGCGCTACCGCCCGCAGCACCGCCAACGTCGGATAGCGCACGGCGCCCGCGCGTGCGTCCCGCCGCCGGCCCGGCCACAGCAGCGGCAGCAGCCCGAGCAAGAGCAGCAGCCATGGGCTAGCGAGCCGCATGCTTGCCCTCCGGCGGCGCGCCCAACAGGTTGGCGGCGGTCTCGTCGATGAAGCGTTTGGCGGCGCTGAAGGCGCGCTCGCTGTCGGCGATGGTCGGTACGTGGCGGGCGAACTTCACCATGTCCGACTCGGTCAGGAATTCTCCCAACAGGCCGCGATGCGTCGCCTGCAGCCGCCCGTTACGGGCGCTGCCGAGCAAGAACTCTTCCGTAGTCATCTCGGGGGCGCGCATGCCGAAGCGTTGCTCGACATAGGCGCGCACCACCGCCGAGAGCGCGGAGTAATATTCCTTGAAGTTGCCCTCCTCGATCAGCCCGCGCCGGCGCAGGCGGTTGAGCGCCTCGAAGGCGACTTCGTGCGGCGGCTTGGGCGGGGCCGTCGCCGCCGCACGCCGCGAGCGGTTGAGCACGCGGTACAACACGGCGGCGAGCACCAACAACAATGCCAGCGCGCCGCCGACGAAGTAGTAGGGCCGCCAGTCGATGGGAAAGTCAGCCACTTCTTTGATTTCGCGGATGTCGTTCGGGTTGCCGGCTTGGGCGAGCAGGCTCTCGACCGTGACGACGATCTCCTGCCCGGCAGCTTCTTTGAGTTCCTCGCCGGGTTGGCGATAGTACACCGGCGGTGACTTCACCAAGCGCTCGCCGATCTCGTAGCCCGACAGCGTGTACCAACGAGTGAGCACCGTCCGGCCGTCGCGCTGGACCGGCGGGGCATCGCCGAAATCGATGATGTCGAAGTCGCCGATCCTCTCCGTCGGTTGCGCTAGGACGATTTCCACTTCCGCCGGGGCGCTGACCGCAACGGTATAGCGAAAGCGTGTGCCAATGGTGACGCTGTTGGGCTCGGCCTGGGCGTGAATTTCGACCGGTGCAGCCGCGGTGGGCGGCGCTGTCTCGTCGGCTAACGCGGCGGTGGCGGCGACGAGCAGCAGCGTAACCACGAGCGCGGCTCCGCTCACCGGCTGGCGCCGCAAGCGGAGAGGCGAAGGCGGAGCGAGAGAAGGGCACCTCACGGCGTTCATTGCCGCCGCTCGCGCATGCGAAAGAAGCGCAGCAGCGCTTCGGTGTAGGGCTTGTCGGTGTCGACCACGATGGCGTCGACGTTGCAGGCACGCAGTAGGCGATCGCGTTCGGCGCGCGCCTGCGCGGCCTGCTGGGCGAAGGCCGCGCGAATACCGGCATCGGCGGTGTCGACCACGTAGCGGGCGCCGGTTTCGGCTTCTTCCAACTCCACCAGCCCGACATCCGGCAGCACCGCCTCACGCGGGTCGTTGAGCACGACGGCAATCACGTCGTGCCGGCGGGCGGCAATCTTGAGTGCCTGGCGGCAGTTGGGATCGAGGAAGTCCGAGACGATGAAGACGACGCAGCGCCGTTTGGTAACGCGGCCGAGATGTTCCAAGGCGGCGGGGATGTCGGTGCCGCGGCCGGCGGGCTTGAGCGAGAGCACCTCGCGGATCACCCGCAGAACGTGGTGGGTGCCTTTACGCGGTGGCAGCGCCAACTCCACCCGATCGCTGAATATCAGCAAGCCGACCTTGTCGTTGTTGGTGATGGCCGAGAAAGCGAACAGCGCCGCCAACTCCGCCGCCAGAGCGCTCTTCAGCTGCCGCACGCTGCCGAAATATTGCGAGGCGCTGGCATCGACCAGCAGCATAACAGTAAGCTCGCGTTCTTCGGCGTAGCGCTTGACGTAGGGGACGCCGCTGCGCGCGGTGACGTTCCAGTCGATGGTGCGAACTTCGTCGCCCGGCTGGTACAGCCGCACCTCGGCGAACTCCATGCCGCGGCCTTTGAAGACGCTGTGGTACTGGCCGGCGAACATGTCGGTGACCAGATGGCTGGTGCGGATCCGGATTTTGCGCACCGCCTTGAGCTGCTCGCGTGAGAGCATGGCCTCGCTCGTTGCTACCTACTGCCTTGGTCCCTTTGCCCGCTCACGGCACCGGCACGCCGTCGAAGACGCGTTTGACGATCTCGTCGGAGTCGATTTCCTCGGCCTCGGCCTCGTAGGTGACGATGACGCGGTGGCGCATGACGTCGGGGCCGATCGACTTGACGTCCTGCGGCGTGACGTAACCACGCCCTTGCAGGAAGGCATGCGCTTTGGCCGCCAGCGTCAGGTACAGTGTCGCCCGCGGCGAGGCGCCGTACTCGATCAGCGGAGCGAGATCGAGCTGGTAGGCCGCCGGCTCGCGGGTGGCGAACACGATGTTGATGACGTACTCCTTGATCTTGTCGTCGATGTAAATCTGATCGACCAGCTTGCGCGCGTGCATGATGTCGGCCGGGGACACCACCGCAGCGGCGCCTTGATGATCGCCGGTGCTCGCCATGCGATCGAGGATCTGGCGCTCCTCTTCGCGCGAGGGGTAGCCGATGCGCAGCTTGAGCATGAAGCGATCGACCTGGGCCTCCGGCAGCGGATAGGTGCCTTCTTGCTCGATCGGATTTTGTGTGGCCAGCACCAGGAACGGTTCGGGTAGCGAGTGGGTGGCGTCGCCGAGGGTGACCTGATGCTCCTGCATGGCTTCGAGCAGGGCGCTCTGCACTTTGGCTGGGGCGCGGTTGATCTCGTCGGCGAGGATGATCTGGGCGAAGAGCGGGCCTTTCTTGGTGGTGAACGAGCCGTCGCTCGGACTGTAGATCATGGTACCGATGAGGTCGGCCGGCAGCAGGTCGGGGGTGAATTGAATGCGCCGGAAGCTGGCACTGACGGCCTGGGCCAGGGTTTTCACCGAGAGGGTTTTGGCCAGCCCCGGCACGCCTTCGAGCAGCACGTGGCCGTTGGCGAGCAGGCCGATCAGTAGCCGATCGATCAAGTAACGCTGGCCGACAATGACTGTACCGATCTCCTCGCGCAGGCGGTATGCGAAGGCGGAGGCTTCCTTAACCTGGTCGTTGAGCGCTGCGATTCCCGTGTCCATCTTCAGTCATCCTATCTTGTTGTCGCGGTAGTGATCGACTCCGCCGTCGTTGGACGGCGAGCCCCGGGGCCGCATTCAGCACTGCACCAGCGCCGCCGCGGCCAGCGTTGTGGTGTAGCGGCCACCTGCGGGTGGGTCAAGCGCGCATGGCTCAGCCGGAAGCGATCTGATAGGAGGTTGCTGGCGGTCAGCACATCGCCACCCGGATCGACATGTCGGCAACGCAGCTGCTCTTCGTGATTGGAAAAGGCGGGGTGGGCAAGACCATCGTTGCCGCGGCGCTGGCGCGCGGGGCGGCCGAGCGCGGACGCCGGGCGCTGGTGGTGGAAACGGCGAACGACGGGCGGTTGGCCCAGCTCTTCGGCGGCCGCCCGCTGGCGAGCGAGCCGCAGCGGCTAGCGGCGCGGGTGAGCGGCGTTCGCCTCGATCCGCGCCAACTAGTCGAAGCCTATTTCACCCGCCTGCTGCGGGTGCCGATGCTGGCGCGGCGCCTGTTCGCCAGCGCCTCGTTCAACGCCTTGACGGCGGCGGCTCCGGGCGTCAGCGAATTTCTCATCCTCGAACGCTTGCTGGAGTGGGTGGCGCCGTCGGGGTTGCTGGCGCGGCGGGCTTACGACCTGGTGATCGTCGACGGGCCGGCGACCGGCCAGGCGCTGGCGTTGCTGCGCACGCCGCGTAACCTCGCCAGCATGGTGCCGGCCGGCCCCATCGGCTCGACCGCCCGGCGGTTGCTCGGGTTGCTGGGTAATCAGAGTCGCACGCGCGTGCTGCTAGTCGCTATTCCGGAAGAGCTGGCCATAAACGAGACCATCGAGGCGCACAGCGCGCTGGTGGCGGACCTGGCGCTGCGGGTGGAGCGGCCGGTGTTGAATCGGGTATTTCCGCGACGTTTTTCGCGGGCTGAGGCGGCGCAGCTGGCGGCGCAAACGGGCGACGACGGCATGCTGCTGGCCGCCGCGCGCTTTCAACTGGCGGCGCGGCGCGAAGCCGAGCGCCATCTCGGCCGGCTGCGGCGCGCGCTCGGGGTCACGCCGATTGTGCTGCCGCAAATCTTCAGCGAGGCGTTGGCGGCGCCCGAGCTCGACGGCGCCGCTCGCCGACTTTGTCGGACGCTGCTGGACTAGGTGCGCTGGTTGATACGCTCGGCGATGTATTCTCCGCCTGACTCAATGAAACCAATGACCGCCAGCAACAAGACTCCCGCTGCGCCGCCCAGTTATCCGTTGCTGCGCAAGCGGCTGCTGATTTGTGTCGGCTGCGGCGGTGTCGGCAAGACCACGGTGGCGGCGGCCCTCGGGGTGGCTGGCGCACGCAGCCAGCGGCGGGCCGCGGTGATCACCTTCGATCCGGCGCGGCGGTTGAAGGATGCACTCGGTATCCCCCGCCTGACCACCGAACCCCATCCCGTGCCGCTCGGCGACCACGCCGCCGCGCTCGAGGCGATGGCTTTGGATACCAAGCGCACTTTCGATGCCGTGGTGCGTCGCTTCGCTCCGAGTCCGGAGACCGCCGCGCGCATTCTTGCCAACCGTCTCTACCAGCAGCTCTCCGACGAGCTCGGCGGCTCGGCGGAGTACATGGCGATGGAGACATTGCACGAATTGATGCACCACACGCGCTATCAACTGCTGGTCGTCGATACGCCGCCGAGCGCCCATGCCCGCGATCTGCTGGCGGCGCCCGCCCGCCTCAGCGACTTGCTCGCCTCACGGGCAGTGACGTTGATCAAGGACCCGGCCTCGTTGCTCGGCAGCGCGGGGTCGGGGGCGGCCCGCGTCGGGCTGTCGGCCCTGCTCAAAGCGCTCGAGCGCTGGACCGGCCTGAGCGTGCTCGACGATCTTGCCGGCTTTGTCTCCGGTTTTGAAAGCATGATCGGCGGCTTTCAAGACCGTGCCGCCGAGGTCGGCCGGCTGCTGCGTGCCGCCAGCACCGCCTTCGTACTGGTGACGACACCCGAGCCCGACGCCGTCGCCACCGCGATCGAATTCCACCGCGAGTTACAGGCCGGCGGCTTTCGCGTCGCGGGCGTGGTCGCCAACCGGGTACTGGCTTTTCCCCGGCGCGAGACCCTCGCCCTCGAGGAAAGCCAATGGCCGCCGGTGCTGTTGCGCAAGCTGCTGGGCAATTACGGGGATCTTAACACCCTGTCGCGGCGCGATCGGCGCACGCTGGCGCAACTGCATGCGGCCACGGGCTTGCCGCTGCTGGCTGCCGTGCCGATGCTGCCGGAGCCGCCGAACTCACTGGCAGCCTTGCACCGCTTCGCCGGCTTTCTGGCCCCGGGTATCGCGGACTAGGGCAGCGCGTACGGTCCGATCGGTGCCCTGGAGACAAACGCGGCGACGCCGAGAGGCGCGGAGGAAGGAGCGTTCCTGCGCTTCTCGGCGCCGCTGCGGCGCAGGGGGGCCTGCTTCAGAAAGCGTAGATCAACTCGGTCGCCACGGTATCCTGACCGCGCAGGCCGCTGTCGCCGTTGGCGATGTTGCGCTCCTCTTTGTCGAAGAAGCGCTTGTCCGATTCGTCGTGGCGGTACTCCGCCCGCAAGGTCAAACCGTCGGTGATCTTGTAGGCGACCGCCGGGGTGACTTCCCAGAAAGTAGCGCCGGGGCCGAAGCCGTCCTCCTGGAAGCCGGTGCGCACGCCATCAGGATCGTCGAAGATCTCGCCGCGCACGGCCACTTGCAGCTCGTCCGTGGCCGCCACCACCACGTAGCCGGCGATGCCCTGCCACATCGAGCTGCCGGCGGCGGGGACGACTGATTTGAAGCCGGTGGGCGCGGGCGTCGAGTCGAGCGCGATGTCGCTCTCGTTGCCGTAGTTGTAATCGATGATGAGCGTGAGCTGCTCGACCGGCTTGATGGTGACCAGCGGCGTAACCATCAGCCGCTTCGACCGGCCGCTGTCGCTTTGCTCGGCCCCGTAGGTTCCCGACAGCGCGAACGAGACCATCGGATGTGGCGTCAGGGTCAGCATCGCGTGGGCGCTCTTACCGTCGTTGTTGTCGACGACGTTGTCCCAGCCGTTCACCACCCCGGCACTGATGCTGCCCAACTCGTTGGGTAAGGTGTAGGTGCCGACGAGGCCGGTGTGAGTGAATGGGATCGAGTTGCCGAACAGTATCCCACTCGAGATGTTGTAGTTCTGATTGTTGTACGCCTTGATGATCTCGGCGCCGTGGAAGGTGACGAACTTGCCCGCTTGGAGGCTGAAGGGGGTGTTGGCGATCGAGTACTTCAGGTAGGCCTGGCGCAGCTCGAAGGAGTTCGAGCTCTCCGAGCTTGAACCGTTGCTCCAGCGGGTGAAGCGGCCGACCACTTCGGCGGTCTTGCCGAAATCGAGATCAACCAGGAAGCCGAGCCCCTCGGGTTTGTTGCGCTGGATGTTGAGGTTCGCTTGGTCGAGGGCGAAGGTGTTGGCGTCTTCATCAAAGACGTGGAGGCGGTTGGCCTTCGAATCGGGCGAGTTGAAGTTGTAGCTGTAGTTACCTGCGACAAAGCCGTGGAACTCGACACCGAGCGCCTCGGCCACGCTACCGCGGCCCTCGCCGATCTTCTTCTCCAGCGTCTCGACCCGCTGCTGCAGGGTCTGCGCGGCCGCCCCACCGGCCCACGCGAACAGCAAGACAGCAGCCATGATCCAAGTCTCTCTTGATACTCTGCGCATTTTCCCCTCCTCCTCGGGTGTTGTGGCTCGAACAAACAACATGCTTCGCCGCCTGGCGGCGCTACGCATCCTTGGCCAGCAACGCGGATGCCAGAGCGGAGTATGAAACCGGTTCGCCACTTCGCCGGGGACATGTCCGGTCGCCGCGCCGCGGCGCCAAGTTGCGCTGCCCATTAATCAGGCGTTGCCGTAAAATCAAGCACGAAAAGATGAGCCTCACGCGGTGGCTCTTCTATTGGCTGGGCGGCCGGGGTATGCAGAGCGGCGGGAGGAGTGAACACATGAAGTTAGACGGGCGGATCGCGCTGATTACCGGAGCGGGCAGTGGCCTCGGACGTGAGATCGCGCGGACTTTTGCACGCGAGGGGGCCAAGGTGGCCATCAACGATGTCAACAAGGAGACCGCGGCTGCAGCCGTGAGGGAGGTCGAGGCGGCGGGCGGAGCGGCCCGCGCCTTCATCGCCGACGTCTCGGACAGCGTCGAAGTGGCGGCGATGTTCGAGCACCTGGTCGATGAATGGGGCACGATCGACATCCTGGTCAACAACGCCGGGGTGGCGGTGATGAGCGACGAGGTGAAGGCGAACTTCGCCGCCAACATCCAGGCGATGCTCAGCGGTACCAAGCCGGCCACCTCGCTGGGCGCGACCCGCTCGATGACCGACTCGCACTGGCGCCGGACACTTTCTATCCACCTCGACGGCACCTTCTATTGCACGCGCGAAGCGCTCAAGGTGATGGAGCCGAAGGGGTTCGGCAAGATCATCAACATGGCTTCCGTAGCCGGCACTACCGGCCTGTCCGGTTCGCCTGACTACTGTGCCGCTAAGGGCGGCATCATCGCGCTGACCAAGTCCGTGGCACGCGAGGTGATCGGCCGCGGTATTTACGTCAACGCCATCGCTCCCGGCTTTGTCGACACCCCCCTGCTGGAGGTGATGGATGAAACCATGCTCCGCGTGATCGCTATGCAGAGCCCCATCGGCCGCCTCGGCACGCCCGCTGAGATTGCCGCGGTCGCGCTCTACTTGGCCTCGGAGGATTCCAGTTTCACCGTCGGGCAGGTGATCAGCCCCAACGGCGGCTATTACATGTAGCCGGCGGGGAGCGCGGCGGGCGAGCCGGAATGCCCGCTGTCGCGCTTAGGCCACATGGCCTCACTGCTCATCCGGTGCTAGGTTGCGGCTCATGATCAGCGTGCGCGAGGCGCTCACGACGGTGTTGCTGGAGTTGCCGCGCCTGGGCTCGGAACAGGTGCCGCTGCCAGCGGCTTATCGGCGCGTGCTGGCGGCTGCGGTGCGCGCCAGCCGTGATGTTCCGCCGTTTCGCAACTCGGCGATGGACGGCTTCGCCATTCGGGCCGCCGACGCCGCACAGGCATCGGCGGCGGCGCCGGTGACCTTGCGGGTGCTCGAAGTCAT
This sequence comes from Deltaproteobacteria bacterium, assembly GCA_016210005.1. NCBI lineage: Bacteria > Pseudomonadati > Myxococcota > Myxococcia > Deltaproteobacteria bacterium. Next base: position 59,382 of record JACQVA010000168.1, read on the forward strand.
CGGCGCCGGTTCGCTACCGACCCATCCAGTCGAAGCCGGCACCGCCACCAAGATCATGACCGGGTCACCGCTACCGGCGGGGTCGGATGCGGTGGTGCGAGTTGAAGATACGCACGAAGGCAACGGTACGGTGACGGTGCAGGTGCCGGTGACGCTCGGCGCCAACGTACGCGAGCCGGGCGAAGACATGCGGGCGGGGGAGACGGTGCTGAATGCCGGCCGGCCGTTGCGGCCGGCGGACGTCGGCCTGCTGGCGTCGCTTGGGCTGGCGGTGGTGCGCGTGACTCGCCGCCCCCGGGTGGCGATCTTGACCACCGGCAACGAGTTGGTGGAACCCGGCGAAGCGTTGGGGCCGGGCCAGATCGTCAACAGCAACGCTTACACCTTGGCGGCGGCGGTGGCCGAAGCCGGCGCCGAGGCGGTCATGCTCGGCATCGTGCGCGATCAGCCGGAGCAGATCGAGGCGGCTTTCGCCGACGCCTTCAAGGCGGATGTGGTGCTATCGACCGGCGGCGTATCGGTCGGCAGCTTCGATTTCGTGCGCCGCACGCTGCGCCAACTGGGATACGAGGAACGCTTCTGGAAGGTGGCGCAGAAACCGGGCAAACCGCTCACCTTCGGCTTGCGCCAGGGCACGCCTGCCTTCGGGCTACCGGGCAACCCGGTGTCTTCGCTGGTGTGCTTCTATCTCTATGTGGTGCCCGCGCTGCGGGCGATGATGGGCATGGAACGGATCCACCTGCCGAGCATCGAAGCCGAGGTCACCGAGGAGGTTACCACCGCGGCCGGCCTGACCGAGTTCGTCCGTTGCGTCGTGGAGCAGGGCGACGGCGGCTATCGCGTGCGGCCGGCGGGCTCGCAAAGCTCGGGCGTGTTGCGCTCGATGGCGGCGGGCGAGGGGCTGCTGGTGGCGCCACCGGAGCAAGCCGTGGTCGCGCGCGGCAGCCGCGGGCGGGTCATATTGTTGAGCCAGGAGGCGGCGGCCACCCCGCCGTTTTGAGAACCGGCGGCGCGCCGCCGGCAGCGGCCGCCGCCGAGCGGGCAACGACTCCAATAGACGGTCACGCGCAGTGACGTGGCCGGGGAGGTGCGTATGCGCATTGGACACGGATTCGACATCCACCGCTTAGTCAGCGGCCGGCCGCTGCGGCTCGCTGGCATCACCGTCCCGTACGAGGCCGGGTTGCTGGGGCATTCCGACGGCGACGTGGTGCTGCACGCCGTTTGCGACGCCTTGCTCGGTGCGATCGCGGCCGGCGATGTGGGCCGGCTGTTCCCCGACAGTGATCCGCGCTTCAAGGGCATCGACAGCACCGAGCTGCTGCGCGAGGTGGTGCGGCGCGTCCACGGCTTGGGCTACGTCGTGCGCAACCTCGATGTCACGGTGCAGGCCGAACGGCCTCGGCTGGCCGAGCACATCGAGAGCATGCGCACGCGCCTGGCCGAGCTGCTGGTGGTGGACAGCAGCATGGTCAGCGTGAAGGCGAAGACGATGGAGGGCCTTGACGCCGTTGGCCGCGGGGAGGCGATCGCCGCCACCGCGGTGGTGCTGTGTAAGCCGGTGACGAAGGACGAGTGAGCAACTGCTCCGGCGGCTAACGCGCCGCCAGCCAGACTTGCAGCCCCTTGCCCGCCCGCTGGCGCAGTTCCTGATTGAGGGCGAAGCGCTCGAGCGCTTGCTTGAGCGCGCGCGCCGCCGTCGGTACGGGGTGGGCACGAAAGAAGGCGGCAACCTCGTGCTTATAGGCGCTGGTTTGCAACTGCGTGGTGGCATCGATCACCCGCGACACCATCATTGGCGGTAGGCGCTGCGAGAGCTCGGCCCAGCGCCGCTTCAGGAACTGCCACGCCGCTGCGCGTGCTCCCGGGTTGGCGAACAGCCGCACCAGCAGGAGGCCGACATCCTGCGTCGACACCTCCTCGCTGAGCGTGAGTTCGAGCGTGCGCTCGATCAGCGCCGGGGAGCGGAAATCGCCGAGCGCCAGCTGGTACCGGCGCCGCTCTTGCGGCGTCTGCGCCTGGCGCACCGCGGCGAGGAATTGCTCGTAACGATCGCCATCGCCTTCACGCGCCGCCATCGCGATCAGCGGATCGGCGAGATTGGGTTCAAGCGCATGGCGGTCGCGCAGGTAGGCGGCGAAGCGATCCGGAACTTCGGCAACGATTGCCGGCGACGAGGCGATGTCGCCGGCCAGCCGCAGTACCGAGGCGCGCCGCAAGCGCACGTCGTCGGTTTCTCCGGCTGCCGCCTGCCAGCCGAGCTGCTGCCACGCCGCTTCATAGGTCCCCGCCAGCCAGCGGCGGAAGGTCGGGCCGCCGTCAACCGCGGGAACCAACTGGTCGTCGACAAAACGCAACGCCGAGGCTAGGGCGTCGAGGACGTCGAAATCGCTCTCGCTCCCAAGACTACCGGCGAGGTCGAGGAAGCTGCCAATCTCGGCGTGGCCGGCGCGCACCGCAGCCCACTGATGACCGACCAGGCCGAGGCGCTCGACTGGGGTGAGCGCGGTGAAGTTGCCGGCGCGCAGCGCCGCTAGTGTCCCCTCGTCGTGCAGCACGTGGTAGAAGCCGCCTTCCGCGGCGTTAGCGTAAACCCAAGGCACGCGCCGGGCCGGACCCAGCGCCATTGCGCCGCGGCCGGCGGTCAGCAGCTGGCGCGCAGGCTGCCGCGTAGCGGGTGACTTCACGACCACGGGTAACGGCCAGCGCTGCCCCGTCGGTTTAGCCTTCGGGTTGGCGAAGAAGCGTGTTTGGCGCAGTTCGAGCACGGCTTGTCCGTTGCGCTCAATGCGGCGCGCCGCCAGCAGCGGAAAGCCGGGCTGCTCGATCCAACCGCGCGCCACCCGCGCCACCTTCTGGCCCGAGGCTGCTTCGAGCGCGCGCCACAAGTCGGCGGCGGTGGCGTTGCCTTCGCGGTGACTACGGATGTATTGGCGCACGCCCCGGCGAAAGGCGGTCGGTCCGAGGTAGCTCTCGATCATGCGCACCACCGCGGCGCCCTTTTCGTAGGTGATCGCGTCGAAGTTCTCGGTCGCCTGAGCCGGGCTGCGCACTTCGGTATAGATCGGGTGGGTGTTGGCCAGCGCATCGAGGCTGAGGGCGGTGGCGCGGTGGTGGGCGAAGTTGTTCCACATCCGCCACTCGGGCTTCCACTCGTCGACGATGCGAATCGCCATCCAGGTGGCAAAGGCTTCATTCAGCCAGAGATCGTCCCACCAGGCCATGGTAACCAGATCGCCGTACCACATGTGCGCCAGCTCGTGGGCGATGACCTCGGCGATGCGCTTCTGCTCGGCCAGGGTGATGGTGGCGGGATCGACCAGGAGCAACGTTTCACGAAAAGTGACGGCGCCGGCGTTCTCCATTGCGCCGGCCTCGAAGTCCGGCACCGCCAGCAGATCGAGCTTGGCGTAGGGGTACGGCAGGCCGAAGTACTTCTCCAAGCGCGCCAGCGATTCGGCCGCCGCTTCGAGCGCGAAGCCGGTGAGATGATCTTTGCCCGGGACGTGCCAGATACGAATCGGGGTACGGCCGACGAAGCGCTCGGCCGTGGCCTCCAACTCGCCGATAGCGAGTGCGCACAGATAGGTCGACAGCTTGGGCGTGGTCGTGAAGAATACCGTCTTGCGGCCCTGGCCGTGGTGCTCGACGCGCTCGACCGGGTTATTGGAGACGACCTCGTGCTGCGCCTCGGTGGTAACGGAGAAGGTAAAGCGGGCCTTGTAGGCGGGTTCGTCGAAGCAGGGAAAGAAGCGGCGCGCGTCGGCGGCTTCGAGCTGGGTGAAGGCGTAGCGGCGCCCGTTGCTGGTGGCGGCGTACAAGCCGCGCAAATGTTTCTGAAGTGCGCCGGAAAAACCCAGCCGCAGTGTGGCGGCACCGGCGCCGACACGGGCCGGTAGCCGCAACTCGACGGTCTCGCGTTTCGGGTGAGGGGTGACGGTTGCGGTTACGTTGGTGTCGCCGGCGACCAACTCGGCGTGCTCGATCGCGAGATCCGCCGCGTGTAGTTCGATGGCGTTGCACGCGCGCCCGAGCTCCAGCGCCATGCTGACCTCGCCCTCAAAGCTGCCGGCGGTAAGGTCGGGGGTGATGTGCACAGCGTAATGCGATGGGCGCACGTGCGGATCGAGCCGGAATTCCGCTTCCGGCACTCGGCGGGCGGCTGCACCTCGCCCTGCCCGCGCCTGGGTTTGTGATCGCTTAGTGGTTCCTCTACCTTTCACAGCTGCCTCCATCACCGACACCTAAGAGAAGAGACTTCACCACAGAGGCACAGAGACGCGGAGAACGACGGCTTTGCGGCTTCGGGAAGCCCGCTTCTGAAACCTTCTTTCCTTATGAGGTTCAACTTCATGTCTCCGGAACTCGGTCTTCCGGCCTTCTCTGGACTCTACTGCCTCTGTGGTGGAACCGCGTTGTCCAATCAAGGTTAGGTTTGTACGCGCACCGGTTCTCAGTTCTCAGCGTAACGGAACAAGCGCTGGCCGATGGCGAACGACACCGCGCCGTAGGCCAGCAGGAGCGCCAGCGTCGGCGCGATCTCAAGCAGGGTGCGGTTGCGCAGCATGACGTCGTGCAGCGCCACCATCGACCATGTCGTCATCGCTCCCTGGGCAACCACTTGCATCCAGCGCGGCTGTTCGAAGAACGGCCACCAACAGCCGCCGATCGCCGCCAGAATGAACATCGCCGACAGGCCGACGGGGATAATCTGCTCACGCGTCCGCGCAACCGCGGCGATGATCACACTGAAGCTGGCCATCGAGAACACGATGGCAAACACCGTCAGTACGAACGCCAGTACCGAGTGGCCGAGTGAGAGCCGGTACATAAAATGGCCGAAGAGCAGCAGCAGCGTGAGCTGGGCCACGCCCACGAGCACCCGCGCCAGCAGCTTGCCGCCGAGTACGGCCCACGGTGCAATCGGCGCGATCGCGATCCGCCCGCTGGTGCCCCAGGCCTCTTCGTCGCGCAGGCCGAAGGCGACGCTCAAGAGCAGGCTCAGCAGCACGAAGGTTACGCTGAAACCCGGCACGTTCTGCTCCAGCGAGGAGAACTTCAAGCGCTCGCCGGTGAGCGGCCGTTCTGCAAGTGTAAGCAACTCCTCGTGGAAGGGATCGCCGAGCGCGGCCGCTTCGCGATCCGCCAGCAGCATCACGATCTTGATTGCGCTCAGTTCGGTCCCTTGCGCCGGGTCGGTGAGCAACTCGATGGTAGAGGGCCGGTTGGTGAGGTAGCGCTTGCTCATCCCCGCCGGCAACACCATCGCCGCCGCCGCGGTCTTGCCGTCGCGCACCCAGGCCGCGGCCTGGCCCCGTTCCACCTCTCGTACCTCGACGTGCTCGCGAAAGACCTTCATCAAGGCGTTGGCCACCGGCCCCTGGTCTTCGTTGACCACCGGCAGCACGATGTTGGCGCTGCCGCCGCCCTGGGTTTCGGCGACCACCAGGATCACGATGATCGGCACGATGACGACGAACACCAGCGCCGAGCGGTCGCGGGCAATCAGGCGCAAGTCCTTGCGCACCACCCAGAGCAGTTTGCGCAGATTGTTCACGGCGTGTCGTCCGTTGCGCCGCCGAACTTGCGCCGCATGCTGTCGAGCAGGGTGTCGACCGCGCCCTTGCTCAGTTGACGATCGAGCTGTTGGCGGAAGTTGCTGGTGAGGCTCAAGTCCTCCACCTGGATGTCGGTGGCCAGCCAGCGGCCGCTTGCCGCCCGCATGCGGTAGGAGACCAGAAACTCATCGCGCGGGGTAACGATCTTGGTGTTCACCTGCGTCAGCGCGCCGGCCGCGGCCTCGCCGACGTACTCGAACACCGGTTTGTCGAAGAACAGTAGCTTTTGCAGATAGGTGCGCTGGAACAGGGTGCGGAACAACTTGAGGAACTCCTGCTGCTGCGTGGCGGTGAAGTGCTTGACGTGCTCGCCCAGCGCGTCCTTGCCCATGTAATCGGTATCGAGGAAGCCCTCCAGCAGTTTTTCCAGCTCGGCGAGCTTTTGGTTGTGAGGGTGATCGGCGTTGACGATCGCGCGGGCACGTTCGAGCACCTCGCGGGTGTAATCGAGCGCGGTGCCGGCGCGGGCGGGCGAGCCGCTGCCGCAGCAGACGCCGGCTAAGAGCAATGCCACAAGCAGGCTTCCGCGCCGGCCCGTTTGCAAGCGCTCGACCATGCTAGTCCCGCAGCTCCTTGCCGGTCAGACGCAGGAAGAGCGTCTGCAAACTGAGCGGTGCGATCTGGATGGCGACGGTATCGCTATAGCGGCCGATCAAGGCACTGACCGCGGGCAAGGCGCGGCCGGCGCCGTCGGTGAAGATGCGCAGCACCCCGTCGCCGCGTTCGCTGCCGCACACGCCGGCGGCGCTGTTGAGCGGGCTCAGGTCGGTCGCCGGCGGCAAGCCGCGTAGCTCGATGACCTCGGCACAGCCGGCCGCAGCCAACAGGTCGCCGAGGTGGCCCATGGCGATGAGGCGGCCCTCATCGACGATGGCGATGCGATCGCACAGCTGCTCGGCCTCCTCCATGTAGTGCGTGGTGTAGAGGATGGCCGTACCCTCTTGGCGCAGGTTGCGCACGATCGAGAAGATGTGCTCGCGCGAGTGCGGGTCCACGCCCACGGTGGGTTCGTCGAGCAGCAGCAGCCGCGGCCGGTGAATCAGACTCACGGCCAGATTGAGCCGCCGTTTCATGCCGCCGGAAAACGTCACCACCGGATCATCGGCGCGGGCGTCGAGCTCGACCAAGGCCAGCAGTTGGCGCACACGCTCGCGCAGCGCCGCGCCGCGGACGCCGAAAATGCGGCCGAAGAAGCGCAGGTTCTCGGCTGCACTCAGCCCCGGGTAGAGCGAAATCTCCTGCGGCGCCACGCCGATGAGGGTGCGAACCGTAGCCGCCGCGCTGACGTTGTGGCCGAAGACGTAGGCCGCCCCGCCCGATGAACGCAGCCAGGTGGCGATGATCGAAATGGTCGTGGTCTTGCCCGCGCCGTTGGGGCCGAGCAAGCCGAAGACTTCGCCCTCGTGGACCTCGAAGGTGACCCCCCGGACCGCCTCGATCTCGCCGTAGCTCTTGCGCAAGTCCTCCACCCGCAAAGCGGCAGCTGCCGAGTGGCTGCGTTCGGCCGCTGACTGTAGTATCGCTGGCGGCTGGGCGGCGGGGCGAGGCGCGACGGTAACGGTGGCCATGGTTGCTGACGCGAGACGAGTCACGTCCGGTTGAGATTGCAGGAAACCAGATTTGGTTGCTCGGGGAAAGAGGTCAGGCAAAACTTTCCGCCCAGTAGCGGGAGTCTTTTTAGGCGTCGGAGGGACGGTATGAAGCAGGTAACGGCAGTCGGGGCAATGCTGCTGGCCTTGATGCTGGGGTCGGCGGCGGGCGCGAGCGAGGCCGGCGGGGCGTTGAGCCTGGGCGAGTGCATCCGGGCGGCGCTCGCCTACAGCCCCGATCTGGGCGTGGCGGCCGCCGATATTGCCGCGGCTCAGGCCCGGCTGGCGGAAGCCGAGGCCGGCCGCCTGGGCGAGGCCGGCTACACCCAGGTGCTGGGTTTGGTCAACGAGGCCCGGGGGAATGCGACCTACTCGCCCGACACCAAGGATGCGTTCTTCAGCGGTCTGGCGCCTTTCACCCGACTCGATCTGCACTTGGCGATTCCGCTGATGACGTTTGGCAAACTGCAGGCGGCCCTGGCGGCGGCCCAGCACGGCTTGGAGAGCCAGCGTGCCCTGAGCGTGGAGCGGCGGGCGGCGATCGTCGACAGCACCAAGCAGCTGTACTACGGCCTGATGTTGGCGCGCCAGCTCGGTGGCGTACTGCGCGAGATGCAGGAGACCCTGGACAAGGCGGTGGCGACGACGGAGCAGCGCATCGCCGAAAAGGCCGCGGGTGTCACCCAGCTTGATCTCCTCAAGCTCAAAGTGGGGCGCGCGCGCTTTGCCAAAGGCGTCGTCGAGGTGGAGGCTTCGGCGCAGCTGGCGCGAACGGCGCTAGCGCGCATGGTAGGCCGGCCGGGTGACGCTGCCTTCGACATTGCCGATCGTAGGCTGCAGCCGGTGGCGATCGCACTCCTGCCGATTGATGACTACCTCGCTCGTGCCCTCGATCGACGCGCGCAGTGGGCGGCGTTGCAGGCCGGTTTGGCGGCGCAGCAAGCCAAGGTCGCAATCGAGGAAGCGGAGTACTATCCTAAGGTGTTCTTCTCCACCGGCTTGCAGTTCGCCCGCGCCGGCAATCGCACCGAACAGAGCAACCCGTTCGCCAACGATGAGTTCAACTACCTGCGTCCCGTCGGTGTGTTGGGGGTGGACTGGGATCTCAATTTCCTCAGTACGCGCGCCAAAGTCGATCAGGCACGGGCCGAGCTCGAGCGCCTGCGCGCCCAGCGCCGTGAGGCCGAGACCGGCCTGCCGCTGGAACTGCGCAAGGCCTACCTCGACGTCACCCGCACCCGCGACACCGTGACGGCGGCCGAGGAGGGTCGCAAAGCGGGCCGGGGCTTGCTGGTGCTTACGGTCAGCAACTTCGACCTGGCGCTCGGCAGTGCCGAGGAGCTATTCGACGGTCTGGGAGCGTACACCGAGAGCAGCAGCGACTACTTCCGCGCGGTGCACGACTACAACGTAGCGGTGGCCACGCTGAGTCGGATCGTCGGTGAGCTGACCGACTTGCAGTACTGACGCCCATATGGGAGCGGCGCTGGCTACGTGCCTTTCCGCCTCGGCCCGTTCCTAACGCGACAGTCGTAGAGCGGTATCAGCCGTGATCGCGCGCTTGCCGAGGATGATAGCGTTGATCCGGCGCGACTCCACGTTGATATTCCGCGCCAAACGATACTGGCCCAACCCAAGCGGCTTGAGCAACTCCTCGTTCAGCGGATTCTCTACCCGGCCCGCAAACACGCGACCGGCATCTTGACGGGGTTCCGGGTGGCGCAGGCAAGAACTATCTGCGGCGGGGCGCGCAGGCCTGACCTCGCCTCTGCCACGTGGTCCCTTCGAGGCGGGAATGCCACGGAATCGCGGGGGCACCCGGCGAGCAGAGGCAGCGAGTTCCAGGTCAGGGCTTAACGGCAGGCGCGCTTGTATAGTTCGCTCAGCTTGTTGCGCAGGTCGGCATCGCTGAGGCCGGGCATGGCCGGTTTGAGCTCCGTGAGCTGCGCGCACGACTTGTCTGCCTTGCCTGTAGCCAGCGTCAAGCGAGCGGTCTCGTAGGCGGCCTCGTACCACGGCAGGTCGCCGGGCCGGACCGTCTTGGCGATCCGCTGCCAGTGGCTCAAGGCCCCGCTGGGGTTGCGGTTGGCCTCGGCGATCCGCGCCAGGCCGCGTAGCGCGGCCAGCGAATTGGGTTCAGCAGAGAGAACCTCCTGGTAGAGGCCGTCGGCTTTGCCCAGCTCCTGCGCCCCCTCGTATAGCCGCGCCAGGGTGAGCTTGGTTTTGTTGCTGCCTTCAGAGTCGGCCAGCAGTAGCTCATATAGACGCAGGGCGGTTTGCTGCGCCGCCGGCCAGGCCTCGCTCTCGCCTTTGTTCTTGCGGCGCGTGCCTTCCTTGACGAACCCGGCGGCCAGGGTCTCGATGGCGTCGCTCTTAGCATCGGCGCGCAACGCCGCGCCGTGCGCCTGCACCTCCGCCTGCGCTTGCGCGAAGCGACCCAGCCGTTGCAGCGCGCCCAGCCGCAGGCGGGTCACCTGCGCGAAAAGATCCGACTGATTGGGGTACTTCTGTTCGAAGTCGGTCAAGGTGGCCAGCGTTTGCTCATCGCGCGGCGGTGCCAGCAGGCTGCCATGCACCGCGTTCATGATCGCCGCCTTGGCCCGGATCTCCGCCAGCGGTAGCGCCTGCAGGTCGCCGCGGCGCTCGTAGTCCGCGGCCAATGGGGTGAAGGCAGCAAGGTCCTTGCCGATATCCGCGATCAATGCCTGGCGTTCCGCCCCGGTGACTTTGCCCTCCGCGCCGGCCTGCAAGAGCTCGAAGCGCGACTGTAGGGCGCCGAAGCGCGCGCGCAACTCGAAGCCCGGGTCGCCGCTCACTTGCCGGTATTGTTCGAGCGCCTCGTCAAACTGTTTGTGCGCCTGCAGCCATTCGCCGAGGCGGTAGCGTGCTTCATAGGCGGAGCGATGATCGCCGTATTGCGCCAGGTAGCTGCGCATGGCCGCCTCGTAGTCCTGCAGGGTGGCCTCGTCCTGCAAGGCGGCCTCGGGGTTCTTGGCGGCGACGGCTTCGAGGGCCTTGAAGCGCATGTAGGCGGCGTCGGCGCCGTAGCTGGGGTTGGGCTTGGCCAGCGCGGCGGCGAAGTGCGCGGCGGCCTCCGGGTACTCGGCGGCCTGGAACAAAGCCAGCCCTAACAGGTAGTGAGCTTCGGTCTGGACGCGCTTGGAATCGGCATCGCTGCTGGCGACGATGGCAGCGAGTAGCGGGCGCGCCTCTTTGTACTCACCCTTTTGCGCCAGCAGTCGCGCCACGGTCCATTTCGCCGCCGGGCTACCGGCCTGGGCCGCGAACTGCTGCGGGTCATCCAGCTCTGCCTGCATCAGCGCTTCGACCTTCTCCTGCCAGGCCGCGCCCGCGCGGCGCAGCTGATCCATGCCGCTCATGGCCTCCTGCCGGTAACGGGCGGCTTGGGCACCTGCCGACGCCTTGGCGGCGGCGAGCAGGGCGCGCACGCGGTAGTAGCGGATCAGCGCGGCATCGGCCGATTCGCTCGCCAGCAGGCCGTCGGCGATCCCGATGGTCTCCCGGTGCTTGCCGCTGCGGTAGGCGGCGTCGAGCAAACCCAGCCGAGCTTTGGCCCGCCGCTCGGCGGAAGTGTCTTTGTCGTCGACTACAATCTGGAAATCACGCGCCGCCCACTCGTAGTTACCCAGCTCGAGATGCGCCAAGCCGCGGCCGAGTAGGCTTTCGATGATCAACTCGTTGCGGCGCTCGCCGGCGGCGAATTCCGAGAAGCCTTGCGCCGCCTTTTCGAGCAGCGTCTTGCGCGGCTGACCGCCGTACAGGCGGGCGCCGTAGTAGTGCAGCCAGTTGAGGTAGTAGAGCGTTTGCGACGCCAGGGCCTGGGCTTCCTTCCAGTCGGCGGTTTCGTAGAGCGCTTCGAGGTCACCATCGGCATCCATCACCTGCTTCGCCGCTTGTTCCAGTTTGCCGCTGTTGGCGGCGTAAATACGTTCGAGCGGTGCGCTGATGGCCTCGTAGTCGCCGAGCAGCGTCTCCTTCTCACGCGCCTCGGTACCGGCACGCACGGCGCGATCGCTCAGGTCGATGAAGCCGAGGGCGAGCTGGCCGAGCTGCTGGATTGCCGCTTGCTGCGCGCGGGCATCGAAGCGGCCGCTGGCTTGTTGGGCGGCCATGTCGTCGGCGATCCGGCGCGCACGCCCGCGCAGATCGGGGGCCTGGGCCGCGGCACCCTCTGCCAGAACCAGCGCCAGAACCATCGCCGCCGCAGCGCGCCGGCGCCGGGCGGGGGTGGAGCGCGTGGAAGTCGCGGCTGCGAGCGGTTTCATCAGCATGGTGTCACGACCGCGGATTGGTCTTGGTGGCGGAGTTGTCGTCACGACAACTCGCCCATGAACTTCGCCATCTCGACCTTCCAGCGGCTGCCGAAGGTCAGCACCACCACTTCGCGCAGCAGCGCCTTCTGCTCGTCGAGTTGAATCAACTCGCCGCCGCCAGCCTTGGCCAGCTCGCCGAAGACCTGCGAGACCTGGTGATAGAACTCGGGCATCGGCGATGGCTTGAACGGCTCCTTGCCGTGCAGTGAGCGCCACAGCTGGCGATCGAACTCATCGTGCATGCGCTTGGTGACGTCGACGGCGCTGACATAGCCGCCCTGGGCGTGAAAAGCTGCGATCAGGTCGCGCACCGCATCGACGTCCTCCGGGTGCGGCGGCGAGCCGCCCACCAGCACGATGATTTTCTTCGACTGCTTGCGCCAGCTCAACTCGTTGATGGCGGCGGCCATTCCTTCTTGCACCGCTTCCTCCCAGTCGCCCCCGCCGGAGGCGTTGATCTGCGCCAGGAAGTCACGCAGTTTCTGCGTCTTGAAGCTGAGGTCGCTCCATTTGACGACGTAATCGTCGCCTTGGTCGCGGTAAACCACGATGCCGATCCGCGCCGTGGGTACCATCCGGTGGATCGTCGCCACCAGTTTGGTCAGTTTCTCTTTCACGTCATCAATGACGAACTGCATGCTGTCGGTGGTGTCGATGACCAACGCGACATCGAGACCGACCTTGCGCAAGCCGCCGACGTAATCACCGAAGCCGCCGCCCAGACCGCCGATCGCCCCGGCGCCGAACGACAGCGGCGTCGACAGGTTGTCCACGCTCGGGCCGGCGCCGAGCTTGGGACCGATGCCTGCCAGCTGCGGCATTTCCGGAGCGCGCACGTTTTGCACCACCGGCCCGCGCGGCCGGGCTTGCTGCGGCGCCGTGCGCTGCACGTTGAGCACGCCCTCGAGGTCTTGCAGCGACGGCTCACCGTCGAGCTGCTCGGGGCCGACGCTGCTGTCGTCGATGACCTTGACCTTGATCTGCTCCGCCTGGCGGATGACGGTCAGCGTCATGGTGCCCAACAGCAACAACAGCGCGACGTGAACCGCGGCCGAAAACCCGAACCAGCGCAGCCCCTGTAAGCGCTGCCCCGACCACGGATCGAAGCGGGCGGGCTCGGGCGGTGCCGGCGGTTTGGCTAAGTCCTCGGCCATGCCGCGGCTCAGCTCCCGGAGCGGCGCTCAGCGGCAATCGCCACTTGCTGGGCGCCGGCCTTCTGCGCCAAGGAGAGGATTCGCACCGCGTTGCCGAAGAGCACTTCGCGATCGCCTTCGAGCACGACCGGGATGTCCGGCCGCGCGCTGACCAGGCCGCGCAGGACTTGTTCGAGATCGTCGAAGGCGGTGAGTTGGCTATTGACGAAGACCTCGTTCGCAGGCGTGACGGTGATGGTAATCTCGCGCGGCTGCGAGGTGGTTTGGTCCACCTCCGGCAAGCTGATCTTGGCGCCCGACTCCACCATGGCCGCGCTGGTGACCATGAAGATGATCAGCAGCACGAGGAAGATGTCGGTCAGCGGCGTGATGTTGATCTCGGCGACGATGGGCGAGCGCGCCCGCTTTTTGAGACTACCGAGCGCCATTGGCCTGCCGTCCCAAGTGGATGGCGTCGATCACCCGGTTGCACGCAATGGTCATGGCGGCTTCGATGCGCTCGACACGCGTTTGGAAGTAATTGTAAGCGATAACCGCGATGATCGCGACGGCTAAGCCCAGGGCGGTGGCGACCAGCGCCTCGGAAATACCTGCGGCCACCACCGAGAAGCCGCCGCTACCCATCAGCGCCATGTTGTGAAAGGCCTTGATGATCCCGACCACGGTGCCGAACAGGCCAATGAACGGTGCGCTGGCGCCGACCGTCGCCAGTACCCACAGCGGTCCCTTGAGGGCTTCGAGCTCCTCGAAGCGCTTCTCCTCGGTCAGATCGGCGAGGTATTCGAGCGAGTCCTTCTGATGGCGGGCGAGCACGTCGGAGAAGATCCGGCCCGCGGGCAGGTCGCCCTGTTCATGCGACAGCGCCAGCGCGTCGGGGAAGTTGCCCTGCTCCAGCGCCGGGCAAAGCCGATTGGCCAGACTCAGGCTGCCGGAGATCAAGTTGCGCAACGACCACAGCCGTTCGAAGATGATGGTCACGGTGACGAGCGAGAACACGATCAGGGGATAGGTGGCGAGCCACCCCTGCTGAATCATGTCGAGGACACTTAAGCCTTCCACGAGCGGACCTCCTTAGTATGCGCTTGCCGGGTGTGGCTGTTCCCAACCGGTCTGCATCGGCCCGCGGCGGCACCGGTGATTGCCGTGCGCGCGCGATAACGCGATGGGCGAAGGGAAGAACCCTGCTTCAGTTGTCTCGGCAGCCACGATCAGCCGGCGCGCAAGTCTGAAATTTCGTATCGGCAATCCGGCACTCTGTCAAACCTTTTCCACGCCAGCGGCGCGTTGTCGAGGCCGAGTGCCTGTGGCAGCATTCCACCGGTCGAAAACGCAGCCCAAGCTGGTCGCATGCGACATGAAGAGCTCGGAAGGACATGGGCGAGCGCAGGCGCTGGCCGAAGAGCAGCGGCGCATGCGGCAACTGCGAGCGCGGGTGGACATCGCGGCGGCGGCGGTGCGGGTCTATCCGTTGTCGCGAGCCGAGGCCGAGGCCGTGGTGCTGGCGCTGCGGGCGCAGGTGCTGCGGCTGTTTCCCGACAAGGCCGAGACCTTCGACCTCATCTACGCCCCGCGGTTCCGCCGGCTGATCGACGAGCGCTTTGGCCGCGCTTGAGGGCGCGGAACAAATCTCTGACTACCCACTTGACCGGTCATCCGGTGGGGCGGAAAATCGGCTCGGTTTTCGATCACATCCATCAGGCGGTGGGGCAAGGATGCGGCGGATGCGGCAACACGGCAGAGGGCGACATGAAGGGAGTCGCACGCATATCTTTTCACGGCGGCGCGATCCTGGTTCCCGCTCGCACGCACTACGATCACGAGGTGGTGTTCGAATACGCGGAGGCCTACGCCCGCCGGCACGGCACGGTGTACGTGGAACTGGATCGCAAGGAGTTCACCGTCAGCTTCGTCGGCGGCTCGCAAGCGCGCCGCTGTGCCGGATGCACGCGCCAGCTCGACACCCTGACGTACGCCTTGGGCGGGCGCGATCTCTGTCTCTCATGCGCCCGCAGCGGTGCTCGCTGAGCGCACGCCGCCGCCGGCTGTGGAGCCGGCAACCCCGCAGGGCTCGCGCTTGTGCTTTGCCCCCTTTTGGGCAAAATGGGCTCCGCTTTGGGTGGGTCATGCACTGGTGCATGTTGGGATGGACGAAGACCGTACCAAGCGCGCGCTAATCAGAGCGGTTCATGCCATCCTGCGCCCGCTCGTGCGCCAGCTGATCGCGCATGGGCTGACCTTTCCGGCCTTCGCGCGCATTGCCAAAGAAGCCTACATCGAGGTTGCCACGCAGCACTTCGCGCTGTCGTTCAAAAAGCAGACGGACAGCCGGGTGGCTCTGGTCACCGGCATTACGCGCAAGGAAATCGGGCTGATCCGGCGCGGCCAGACCCCGCCGCCAAGCGCAGCCGCCCAGCTCAGCTACGGCCTGGCCACCAAGGTTATCGGACGCTGGGTGGCCGAGCGGCGCTATCTAGCCGGCGACCAATCTCCCCAGGACATCCCGTACGAGAGCGGCGGCAACGCGGTTTCCTTCGCCGGCTTGGTCGACGAGATCGGCGGCGACATCCCGCCGCGTGCGGTGCTCGACGAGCTGATCCGGGTCGGCGCGGTGGAGTTGCTGCGCAACGGCTCGGTGCGCCTGCTGCAGCGCGCCTACGTACCCGCGCAAGGGACGGAGGAGAAGCTGGCGATCCTGGGAACGGACGCCGCCGAACTCATCAGCGCCATCACCCACAACATCGATCAGCCCGCCGCCGACGCCTTTCTCCAGCGCAAAGTGTACTACGACAACATCGGGGCGGAGGCCTTGCCCGAGCTGCGCCAGCGCGTGCGTACCGCCGGTGGCGAGTTCACCCAGGCGATCAACACCTTGCTGTCAAGCTGCGATCGTGACCGCAATTCCGCCGCCCCCGGCGGCGCCCGCAAACGTGTGGTGGTGGGTGTCTACTACCTTGACGAGGACTACCAAGCCCCCGAATCCGCCGAAGCCAGCCCCAGCGCTCACCTGCCGCGGCGGCCACGCCGATAACCCGGGCTAGGGTGAGCCCGCGCGCAGGCGTCAGATCCCCGAGCCCTGCTCTTCGTATTCCACGTGCAGGCCGCATTCACGCGAAGCCACGTGCTCCCACCACCAGCGGCCGGCGCGCTCGTCCTCGCCTGGCTCGATCGCCCGGGTGCAGGGTAAACAGCCGACGGTGGGGAAACCTTGGGCGTGCAAGGCATTGACCGGCACGTTGTACTGGTTGACGTAAGCCCACACCTCGTCCTTCGACCACCCGACCAGCGGGTTGATCTTGATACGGCCGCCGTGGAGGTCGTCGATCTCGACTTTGCGCACATCGCGCCGAGTTACCGACTGCTCCGGCCGCAGGCCGGCGATCCAGGCGTCGAGGTCGCGCATGGCGCGCTTGAGCGGTTCCACCTTACGTACGCCGCAACACTTCTGGCGCAGCGCCACCGAGTCGTAAAACAGATTGAGCCCGTACTGCCGCACCATGGCCTCGACGGCCTCGGGCTGTGGGAAGTAGACCTCGATCTCGATCTGATAGCGGGCGCGCACTCGATCCATCAGTTCGTAGGTTTCCTGAAACAAGCGGCCGGTGTCGAGAGTGAATACGCGCGCCGCCTGCGGGCGCAGCTTGTGCATCATGTCGAGGATCACCATCCCCTCGACCGAACCGAAGCTCGCCGACAAAGCGATGCGCGGGGCGAAGGTATCCAGCGCCCAGGAGAGGACCTGGTCCGCCGGCCAATCCTCGAAGCGACCCGCGCGCACCTGTTCCAGCAGGCCGGCAGGGATGGCGACCTCGGGAAAAGGCGATTCAGTGGCGGTTTCAGCCAATGCCACGTTTACCACGGTTCTCTTCATTGCGCGGATCGCGCTCAGAGGCAAGGCCGGGGCGTACATGGGCTCGCGCAAATGCCTCCCGCACCGTTGTCGACGGACACCTCGTAGCGCGCCGACCCGGAGCCCGGATCGCCCGAGTCCTGCCAGCCAGACGTGGGCCTGGCTTCCGCGACTGCCACCCCGTCCTCCGGTGCGATCAGCTCGAACGCGAGCGGCGCATCGCTCTCGACAGTGACGGTGAACGTCTCCAGCGACCGCGACTTGTTGCCGAGCTTGTCGAAGGCCTCGATGGACTCGACGTATCCGATGTTCCCGTCGTTCACTCCTGACCCGCCGCGCACGGTGCGGCCGGCGGCGGTGGTGCTGCTACCGACCCCGTCGACCGCTCGGACCACCCACGCGCGATTTCCGTCGCCGAGGTACGGTCGCAGGCGCGCCCGCGCGCGGAATGACGGCACTGAGCACCAGCGCTCGCCTACACACCGGACAGACAGCGTCTAAGTCAGCACCGCCGCTGCGCTCGTGCTCGGGAGGGGCACGGGAGGTACCAAAGGCTGACGCCGAGATTAGCGTAGCAGCGTAGCGGAAAGTGACGGTGGTGCGTCGAATAGGTGTTTGGTGCAGACCGCACTCTCTGCACCCGCTGTGAAACGAAGTCAGCTCACGCTCCTCAGCGTGCCCGCCGCGTCTGCTTCCTGCGAGCGCCCCCCGCCCCCGTGGCGCTACCGCCGCGTCTTCTTGACAGCGGAGGGCTTATAGGAGTCAGGCTGGTGCTCTTCAACCGATCATGCGGCGCGGGCTCCACATCGGGAACCCTGGACAGCGCGGCGAGAAATTTGACACGGCTGGCCCGCTTTGCCCGGCGCTCGAAGTATTCCTCGGTGAGAAGCGCCGCCATCTTCTCTGCCAGCGCGGTTGCGACCAACTGGTTAATCGAGATGCCTTCCGTGCGCGCCAACTCGCGCGCATGATCGTGCAACGAGTTTGGAAGTCGAAGACTCAATGCGCTCATTTGTCTGCTCCGATCAGAGACAGGAACTTCTGCGGCCGGATCGCCCTCACGCCGAAGGCCCCACAACCGCGAAAGTCCCTGATGTTATAAGTCACGATTGCCTCGCATCCGCCACAGACCGCGACCTCAAGCACCATGTCGTCCTTCGGGTCGGCCAGTGTCGGTCGCCAGAGGAAGTGAATCTTTACCTTCCGTGCCGATGCGCAGAGGTAGTCGAGAATGTCCTCGATGACGGGCCTGCGCAACCGGATACCGGCCCCGGGCCTCGTTACGGCATCCGCGTATTCGAAGGCTAAGGCCACGGACATGCAGTGCTCGAATCGTCCGCTTCCGACCAACGACAATAGGCGAAACGCCGCTCCACGCTGAGAGCGGAGCCCAGACACGACAACGTTCGTATCGAGTACCACGGCACGCATACATGCGGTACCGTATGTGATACCTCGCCATCACGCAAGTCAGCCCAACGCGCGGCGCGCTCTTGGGTGTGCGACAAATCTGTGGGTAACGTGCAGCCGACCGGGCAAATCCTCACCAGTCTGACAGTACTGTGTACTGTCAGGCCGCTGATCCTGCCCGAGAAGTGTTCGCTGGACACGGTGACGTGAGATGTTAGGGTCCTTCAGCAAGCTTGGCAAAGACTTTGAAGAACTCGGCGATGTCG